>JAIFWG010000045.1 GCA_019662005.1 Candidatus Parcubacteria bacterium | reverse complement strand
GAGGGGAGATCTGTAATCGTTGTTGGTCCAGAACTTGCGATTGATGAATGTGGTTTGCCTAAGCAGATGGCTTTGGAATTATTCAAACCATTTGTTATTGGTATTTTGATTAAGAAAGAACTTGCACATAACATTAAATCTGCCAGCCGATTGATCGAACAAGAAACTCCAGATGTGTGGACTGCATTAGAAGAAGCAATGCATGAGAAGCTTGTATTGCTAAACCGCGCTCCTACTTTGCACCGCTTATCCGTTCAAGCTTTCAAACCTATTTTGATTGAAGGTAAAGCTATTAAGGTTCCAGCTTTGCCAACTCTAGCTTTCAACGCTGACTTTGACGGTGACCAAATGGCAGTGCACTTGCCGCTTACTGACGAAGCTCAAGGAGAAGCAAGACGTTTGATGCTTGCTAGCCATGCCATTTTGAAACCTTCTACTGGAGAGCCAGTTGCAGCTGCTAAAAATGATATTGTATTAGGTTGCTACTACTTAACTTGCGTTCTTGATGGCTTAAAAGGTGAAGGCAAAACATTTTCATCCTTCTCTGAAGCGAAGATGGCCTTTGAGCAAGATGTTATTGCTTTGCAGGCAAAAATTAAGATTCCAAATCCAGATATAAAAGAAGGTAAGATGGAATTACTAGAAACTAGTGTTGGTAGGATCATATTCAATGAGTCTCTTCCTGAAGGACATCCTTTTGTGAACAAGAAAATGAATCGTACAGAACTTAGACATATCGAATCTGATATTTGGGATGAAAGCGGCGAAGCTATGACGATTCAGTTCCTAAACAAGATTACTAGTCTAGGTTTCCACTATGCTACATTGTCCGGTGTGTCCTGGACTATGGCTGACCTTCACATACCTGCTGAAAAAGAAGGTATTATCACCGAAGCAAACAAACTTACTGAACAAAATTTAGATTTATACGAACAAGGATTGCTTACTGAACACGAACGCAAATCCAAAGCAATTGAAATTTGGAATAATAGTAAGGCTCAACTTTCGGTCTTGGTTAAAAAGCAACTTGGTCCAACTGATTCAGCATATATGCTGGTGGATTCAAATGCTAGAGGTTCTTGGGCGGTACTTGACCAGTTGATGGGTATGAGAGGTATTATGGTTAACCCATCTGGTGAATTGCTCGAACTTCCTGTTCGAAACTCATTCAAAGAAGGTATGCAGCCCCTGGAATACTTTATTTCAACTCACGGTGCTCGAAAAGGTTTAGTAGACACTGCTTTGAAGACTGCTACTGCTGGTTACTTAACTCGCCGCTTGGTAGATGTCGCTCAAGATGTGGTGGTAACTGAAGAAGATTGCAAAGACAAAGAAGGCTATGTGTTTTATGCCGAAGATTCTAAATACAGCGGTGATTCTCTTGGCAAACGCGTAAAGGGCCGTGTCTTATTAGACGATGTTCTTGCCGCAGATGGTTCCCTTATTTCCAAAAAAGGAAAAGTTATTGATCGAGCAACTTCAAAGAAGATTGATGAACTTAAACTCCCTACTATTAGAGTGCGGTCAGTGCTCAAATGTAAA
This sequence comes from Candidatus Parcubacteria bacterium, assembly GCA_019662005.1. Classification (GTDB taxonomy): domain Bacteria; phylum Patescibacteriota; class Minisyncoccia; order 2-02-FULL-40-12; family GWA2-44-9; genus JAIFWG01. The sequence goes on along the minus strand of JAIFWG010000045.1, from coordinate 3,301 downwards.
TCATCAAATGGTATCTGCCGATTATGTTACGGATATGACTTATCTAAGAATGAGCTGGTTAATATTGGTGAAGCGGTAGGTATCGTTACTGCTCAAGCAATTGGAGAGCCTGGTACCCAGCTAACCATGAGAACCTTCCATACCGGAGGTGTTGCTGGAGGTGCTGACATTACCATGGGTCTTCCTCGTATTGAAGAAATCTTTGAAGTACGACCACCACAGTTTAAGGCTTTGATTGCTGATGTGGATGGAAAAGTTGTTTCTGTAGAAGAAAGAGCAAAACAAAAAGTTTTGATCGTAGAAGCTGCTGAAACTGGAGAGCAACACGAATACTTAGTTACGCCTAATGTTACCCTAACTGTTGGTGTTGGAGATTTAATAGCAGTAGGACAGCAGTTAAGCGAAGGTCACGTTGATCTTAGAGAACTCTTTGCTGCTACTGATAGCATTGATATTGTAGCTCGCTATATTATTCGCGAAGTACAAAGTATCTATGCTCCAACTGGAGATAGTATCAATGACAAACACGCCGAGTTAATCACTCGACAGATGTTCTCAAGAGCTAAGGTGCTTGATGCTGGAGATACTGATTTGCTTGCTGAATCTATTGTTGAAAAGCGTCGACTATTGCAGGAAAACGAAAAAGCCCGCAATGATAAAAAGCGAGAGGCTACTTCTGAACAATTATTATTAGGTATTACTAAAGTTTCACTTTCAACCGATAGCTTCTTATCATCAGCTTCGTTCCAAGAAACAGCCAAGGTCTTGATCGACAGCGCTGTTATCGGAAAAGAAGATTACCTCACGGGTCTAAAAGAGAATGTAATTATAGGCCGCTTGATTCCAGCTGGTACTGGATATGGCCTAGCCACTCAAGAAATAAACGAATAAGTTATTAAGTCAAAACAGCCCTTCGGGGCTGTTTTGACTTAAGGTAAACTCCGTGCTATAATAGTTTTATCTTTAACAGTGAGGTGGCTATGACGCAGCGTGTGGTCGCGATCGAGTTCGAGGAAGTACAGTTCCACGCCAGCCGGCTGTGGCGGCGCCTGAAGGCCAAGCTCGGCCTGTCGGGTTCGCCTAACGAAGCGACAGCTCAATTCAAGGCAGAAGCGGAGAATATCGATCTGCCCGAGAGTGTCCGCGTCAGCGCGCGGAACGTCCTGGGGGAGATCGACGTCGCCAAGCGCCGCCATGAGCTCGCGCAGGCGAACCTGCAGGGACAGATGGGGAATGCGTGCCGCCGGCACGGTTGCTCCTCCAATCGCGGTGCCGATCGAAAGACCGGATCGTCCAAGAAGACGCGCCGAGGGCGCGCGTTCTTCTGCCGCGAAGATCGCGGCATCCGGGCGACGATTTCCAAGCGTCAGTACAATGCCCTGGGGAACAACAGCGCCCTCCGCGTCGTCGTGTAGTAGGAGGCCGCATGAAGGTCACCCTAGTCTGCGAGGGTTCCGAGCTGTTGGTCGTGGAGACCACTCGTGAACCGCGGATCGGCGCCCGCTTTGAAAGCGGCAAGCCGAATGAGATTCTGCGCATCAAGCGCTGGATCTCACCGGATCGGGCCGAAGTGGAGGTCATCACAGAAACTCCGCTGCAGGTCTCTGACTCGGATGGAGGCTTCCTGATCAGGCCTCCGTCGCTTGGTCAGCGGCGTAAGATCGGTTTCTGATGTCGCGCAAGGCTGCGGGCCCCCGGAGGGGCCCGCTTTTTTATTTCAAAATAGTGAATATTGAGCTTGCGTACTCATTGTTTTTTTATGATAATGAATGTGCGATGTCTCGACCTCCTAAGAATCAAGAAATAGAAGACGAAAAGCCCAAAAAGCGCGGTCGGCCGCCTAAAGAAGAAAAAGAATCCCGCTTTGACATAGCTCAAGAGACCAAAAATAGTATTTGGTCTATTATTAGTTTTAGTTTGGTCTTTTTGTCTGTCTTAAGCTTTGCTGGCGCGGCTGGTACTGGCGGACAAGCCTTTAATGTTTTGTCCCGGTCTTTATTTGGCTGGGGCTTTTTCTTAATCCCAGTTGCATTGGGAATGCTCGGTTTCTCTTTTATCAAATCTCTTTCTCGCAAAATATATTTGAGCGCCACCTTGGGAACAACATTATTCGTGCTTACATTTCTTGCACTCTTCTTTACTTTTGGCAGCGGTAGTTTTGAAACTCGTGTTGCTCATGGCGGCTATCTTGGTGTAGTGCTCGGATATCCTCTATTGGCAATGGTTGGATTTACCGCCTCAACGATTGTGTTGTTTGCCTTTGCATTGATCTCTGTGCTGATGGCACTTAATATTTCGATTTCAAGTCTGGTTCTTAATAAACCTAAAGCAGAAGTTAAGCCAGACGATAATGTTGTGGTTAAAAAAGGCAACGAAATTGTGGATTCAAAACCCAAGCTTGCTCCAGTTGTTGTTGCAAAGCCAGCCAAACCTGAACCAATGAGCGACAAAGAGTTTGTAATTAAGAACCTCAAAGCAGGTAAGTGGGCCTTGCCTCCTTTGGACTTGCTCCATGAGGATCAAGAAGAAGCTATAACTGGCGATATCAATGCCAGCGCGATGATCATTAAAAAGACGCTTGGGAACTTTGGAATTGATGTGGAGATGGGCGAGGTTTCAATCGGCCCTACTGTTACTCAATACACTATGCGACCGGCAGTAGGAGTTAAGCTTTCACGCATTACTACCCTAGGTTCTGATTTATCTTTAGCTTTAGCAGCTCACCCAATTCGTATTGAGGCGCCTATTCCTGGCAAATCATTAGTAGGCATTGAAGTTCCAAACAAAAAAGTCGCAATCATTGGACTTTACAATATGTTTGATGCTGAAGATTATAAAAAATCTAAATTCTTCTTGCCTTTGGCTTTGGGCCGAGACGTATCTGGAGCTCCAATCTTTGCCGGTCTGGAAAAAATGCCTCACTTATTAGTGGCTGGTGCGACTGGAACAGGTAAATCAGTAGCCATTAATGCAATCTTGTTGTCCTTGTTGTACAAACATTCTCCTGATGTTCTAAAACTAATTTTGATTGATCCAAAGCGAGTAGAATTATCTTTGTACAATGAGATCCCCCACTTAATAACTCCAGTTATAACTGATAACAAAAAAGTTCTTGGGGCATTGAAGTGGTCGGTCAACGAAATGGATCGCCGTTATGACGCTCTTTCTAAGAATGGTTCCAAGGATATCTTTTCTTACAATGCTAAGCTTTCGGAAAAAGGCGAACCTATCATGCCATTTATCGTTATTGTTATCGATGAGTTGGCTGATTTGATGGCCTCCTATGGCCGAGATTCCCTCC
>JAIFWG010000044.1 GCA_019662005.1 Candidatus Parcubacteria bacterium | reverse complement strand
GTCTTCTTTTTTTAAAATCAAAGACTCTGGCAAAAATTTGGCTGCCGAGTCGTTTGAACTTAAAACAATACAGCCAGAAGCCATAGCTTCTACAATTGTTTTATCCAAACTTCCAGTATGGCTTAGATTGACATAAAATCTGTGGGTTCTATACCAACTAGGCAACTCTGTATTTTTAATTACTCCATGAAACGTTACTTGGTCTTCAATGCCCAACTCTTTAATAAGCGCTTTTAGAGACTCCAAATAAGCAAAGTCCTCTTTCCACACAGGTCCGCCTACAACATCAAGCATAAAATGTTTGCCTTGATCTTTGAGCAAAGCTATTGCTCGAATCAGAGATTCATAATTTTTAACAGGAGCGATTCTGCCCACGCTTAATATAGTATTGGGTGATGAAACATCAGATGGCGCAAACTTATTTGTGTCGATTCCTTGACCCACTATATTAACTTTACTTGAACGAAGCCTAAAACCATCTTTGGTTGATGTATAAATTCGATCGCAAAACAGAGTAGCTAGTTTTAATTTTGGCGTGACTGATTTGTGGGCATACCACATAGTCACCTTCTTCCGAAGTATGTGCCAAATAGGCCCGCCAAGAACTATCCAAATCGGATTCATGTGAACCCAAACGGCATCATATTGTTTTCTTTGACCAATTATAAAGCGATAAAAGTTTGTGAGCTGAACAATCTTTGCCTGGCCAGAATCTTTGCCTAAACTTTGAACAGAAACATTTGCAGGAAGGTCATATTGACCTTTTTCTAGGCACAAGACAGATATATGCTCAAACTCTTTTGAAAATTTTTCTAGCCAACCAATAAAGAACCCAAGAAGTTGGTCTTTAGAATCTACTTTTTGAGTGATAATTAATAACTTCATAAGTTTTGCAGCGCTTGGGCGTATTTTTTTATACTCTCTTTGCGCTCAAACTGTTTTACCGTTTCAAGAGCTTGGGTCAAAAACTGACTCTGAAGACTGGGAGAGTTAAGAAGAACTTCTATGTTAGCTGCCAGATCGTGTGGCTCCCAGCCAGAAAACATTCCATTTTTATTGTCTTCAATGATATCTTCCATAATACCAACGTGGGTAGTTATAATAGGAACGCCACAGGCCATAGCTTCCAGGGCTACCCTGGGACCGCCTTCGTTTAAAGAAGGGTTTACAAATACCCGTGCTGATTGATAGGCCCGAGCTACATCATTAGAAGTTTCTAACCAACCAGAAAAATGAATATTGTCTTCCAAGCGGTGCTCTCTAACAAAAACTTGAAGCTCCCCTTTAAGAGGGCCGCTTCCGATAACTAATAGTGAGATTTTAGGATGTTTGTGTTTGAGGATCTTAACAGCTTTAACTAAATTTAAGATCCCCTTATTTTCTTCCAGACGGGCCGCAAAAACCAGGTCATACTTTTTTTCTATAGATTGGTCTGGCTTAAAAACATCAAAATCTACATAGAAAGCTGGGATATACCGAATTTTAGAATCAGGAATTCCTGCCGCTTTAAGAAACTCTGGGGTTTGGGTTTTGTTTATGACTCTCACTGCTTTAGATTTTGAAGCATCCCAACCCAGGAATATTTTACTTATTTTCTTATAGATCTTCTCCTTTGCGTTAGCAGCTCTCGGCAATCCAGGAATATGCATAATTTCCAGAACATATGGAACCCTAATTTTTTGCCAAAGCAATCTTGCTCCAATACCATTATAAAATGGCGGATAATCGTGAGCAGTTACAAAATCAAATTTTTCTTTACTAAATAATAGCTTGCCTTGTTTTAAAATCCAAAATGACTGAAACCATAGGGACCAGGGCGAAGGATGTAAAAACACATTTGGAAATGGATTGGGATAAGCCTTAGGAACCCATGGACAGACAATATCAATCCTATCCCAATGCAAACGAAACTCTTCTAAAGTATTATAAAAGGCGCCGCGTTTTCCTTCGGCTAGAGATCGGTCTCCAGAAATCATAAGCAGCTTAGACATGGGTTAATAATTTAATGGTTTCATCAAACATTTTTTCGACACTAAAGTAGGCGGCGGTTTTTTTGCCTTCGGTAATAAATCGCTCTCGCAGTTCTGGTATAGTCCACAAGGTTCGAACTGCTTCTACAATATTAAACTCATCATTGTATTTAACCATAAAACCGTTTTCGCCTTGATGGATAACTTCTTTATTTCCGCCAATTGCACTTGCAATAACTGGAACTCCGGCGATCATGGCTTCTAAAATTTGATGAGAGAATCCTTCGTAACCGCTATTTAAGATAAACATATCAGCTGCGGCACAATAGACTGCCAACTCTGTTTGAGTTTTCTGACCTGCAAGCACTACCTTACGATCTAAGCCCATATGCTTGATCATCAACTCGAGAGTACGGCGGTCGGGCCCCTCTCCAACAATGACTAACCTAAAAAACTGGTTTACTTCGGATAACTTAGGCATCAATTTGATGAGCATGCGAAATCCTTTCCATGGCACCAATCGTCCAACAGTTAAGATAACATTACCCGAGATTCCTAGTTGCTTTCGGGCTTCTTCTTTAGACATCTCCACGGGATTAAATTTTGCGCCATTATAAATAACATGGACTTTAGAAGCTGGTACTCCCCAACCTTGCACAACGCTAGACAAATACTCTGATGGCACGATTACACCATCTGCTTTTTTAGTGGTCCAAACTTGAAGCCGATGTAAAAGTCCCACCATGCCAGAGCGAGGAGACTTTTGAAAATCGTTGATCAATAAAGAAGTTTTACCCTTGTGAGTTGCGATTTCCCAAGCATAATCCCCGACAATTTTTACAAAAAATCGCTTCTTTCTAAGTTGCGCTACCAATGCAGCGGGGACCCCAGCAGTAACAGCATTTAAAGCCAGGATTGTGCGGCAATTAGAAGCTTCTTTAAATACATTAAAAAAATACACCAGATGCTTGAGCCCTTTTGGTAACTTATTCCAAATCCTAATTACCCGAATTGGAGATTCTGATTTTAAAATTGAAGAGTATGTAACTACAGATATGGGCTGGTCCGAAAGCCGTGTAGCTAATGTATGAGCATATGAAGCGGGCCCGCCAATGTCAGGTGGGAAAATGCCAGTTGCGATTAAAATACCATTACTGTTTTTCATATATATCTCTAAACTGCTGGGCAATATGATCCCAACTGAATTCTTTTTCTACAAGCTCCAGGCCTTTTAGTACTAGACTCTCGGCCAAAGAAGGTTCAGTTAAAATCCTGCTTACAGCTTGAGCGATACTCTCGGGATTACCCGGCTCACAATATAAGCCGGTTTGTTCATCAATAAGAAAATCTGGTATGCCCCCTACCTTGGTTCCCACAATTGGTACCTGACAGGCCATTGCTTCCAGAAATGCATTACCCAAACCCTCTGAATAAGAAGGGCGGGCAAACACATCTGCGGCTGAAAGATACTTAGGCAATGTATCATATTCCTTTGAACCCAAAAAGCTGACTTGAGATGAGAGTCCAAGCTCTTTGGTAAGTTGATTAAGCTCTGATTCCAAGGGGCCCGTACCTACTATAATCAAGTGAATGGGCAGAGTTTTTGATAATATTCCAACCGCTTTGATTAAATCTCCAACTCCGTTTTTTTGAACCAACCTAGAAACAGTGATTACAATACGCTGATCCTGTAATCCTAGTTCTTTTCTGATAGACGTTTCTACCTTCTTAAATACTTTGGTATCCACTCCATTTGGAATCACAGCTATAGGCAGGCCTAAATTATAGGATTTAATATATTTTTCCAGATATCTGCTGATAGTTGTAACAGAGTTCGCTTTTCTCAAAATGAGATAACGAAAGAAACGCATTAACACAGATTGCTTTTGTAGGTCTTTACCTTCTTGAATGGTTACCAAAAAGGGAATGTTAGGATAGAAAAATTTTAGCAACCACCCACCGCCGGCAGCTTGAGAAGCCTGGTATGCATGAATGACATCGTACGATCCAGATGTCTGGATCAGTTGGCGTGCCTTAAAGAAAACCCAAAGGGAAAGAAAGTTCTTGGGTAATAAAAGATTGAAGAGGCTAGCTTTGTTGCCTACACGATATACATTTACATTGCCAATCTTTTCGTAAGGGAGGGTGTCTAAAGGGCGAGAGGTAATCAGATCAAAACTAATATCATCTATTCGGTCAGTAATATTTTTTATGGCTAATTCAGATCCCCCAATCTCCGGAAGATATGCTGTACTGAGTATTAGAACCTTCATCTTAAGATTGTTTTTACCCTTGTTATGTGCTAATATTATGCCATAAATATACATGGACATCAACTCAATTCCAGTCCCAAATGAGCCAGTCAAAAAGATCCTCTTTATTATTACCCAATCAGAATTTGGCGGGGCACAGCATTTTTTATATAATCTTCTTTCGCGCTTAGACAGAAAGCGTTTTGAACCGCTTGTAGCTGTTGGTTCTGATGGAGACAAAGAGCTGCTTCAGGCTCTAAACGAAATTAATATCCCCCACCGCATTATTCCTCGTCTTAAACGTGACAATAACCCAATCAATGACTTAATAGGAGTCCACCAGATAAGATCTCTTATTAAAGAGTATAGACCCAGTACTGTATTCCTTAATAGTTCCAAGGCGGGGTTCCTGGGGTCTCTAGCAGCCCAACTAACTCCAGGCTACATTAAAGTGGTCTATCGAATCGGAGGCTGGACATTTAACGATCCCTGGCCTGTTTTGCAGAAGAAACTTTGGATTACCCTAGAACGAATCGGGGCTCGCTGGAAAGATGTCATAGTAGTAAACAACGAACACGATTTAATCCAAGCTAAACAGTTGCATATTAAGCCACGCAACGAGATAACTCTAATCCACAATGGAATTGATCCTTATATTATCTCTCC
>JAIFWG010000043.1 GCA_019662005.1 Candidatus Parcubacteria bacterium | reverse complement strand
CTCTTTTGATTTTTAACTTCATTGATGAAGTTGCTCTGATAAGCCGCGAAAGAAATCATAATAAATAGTCCTATCACGATTGGAAACAATCCAAACTGCAATGCTCGCTTCATGTTTATTTTATTTCTCTCTTTCAAATCTCTTATACTTTCTCTAAATCCATGAAGCGCGAGCAAGAGAAAGATTGCTAATCCCAGCAAATTTAAAGGTGTAAATCCGTAGTATCCCATAAACAAAAGTCCTATGATCGCTCCGATACTTAAGATCCATTTCCTTTGCTGGAATAATATAAAGCCCAGCACCACCACGCTGACAAGTAAAATAAAGTTCAGCACAGCTAGAGGCTGAAGATCAATACCCAGTACTGGATTAAATCTTACCGAGCGGCCAAAATCCCATAGCCATCCGGCCAGCAATGCCACCACTCCATGCCACACCAAAATTTTCGCAGTTAATTTGTTCAATTGATTAGTTTAAACTTTACTATTTTAACTATGGTATCAAGATTTACTCTATCGCCATAATAGTTTTTGAGAGATTGCAGCATTTCATCTTTACTTTCCCATTTCTCATGACCATCGAGATCCACATCTTCAACATCTCCAAGTTTTTTGTGAGCCACTTCCGTTATTAGTGCGCTGGAGAACACTTCTCCAGAGTCGCTATTGATTAGCTCCAACTCGTCACCTTCTTTTAAGTCTTTATCGTCAAATAGACGCATAGTAGAAGTTTTAACTCCTTCTAAAATCCATTTAGCTTTAAAATCTTTAAACTTTATTTTCTTCAATGCTAGAGCGAGTAATAACTCTCCGAGACCGTCTCGCAGGCAGTTTCGCTTGGTTAGAAACTGTCGAGAGTGAGGAGACAGCGCCGCTGGAGCGCTGAACTCCGTGGCTCGGAAGAGTTATTGCGAGCGTTATTCAGTCTTTGGTTCCTCTTTCTTCTCTTCTTTAGGTGTCTCCTGTGCAGGTGGAGGCGTCTGGTTTTTGTATAGATCCCCACCGACACGCTGAGCTACTTTTGATAGTTCTTCTGTGGCCTTTTTAATTTCGTCTGCGTTATCGGCTTTCAAAGCATTACGCGCTGTTTCCATTTTATCATTTAGTTCCTTTTTGTCTTCTTCTTTTATTTTGGCCTCATTATCTTTGATCATCTTCTCGGTTGTGTAGACCAAAGACTCGCCCATGTTTTTGGTTTCTACCATTTCTTTTTTCTTTGAATCTTCGGCAGCAAATTTTTCTGCATCAGCAGTCATTCGTTTCTTTTCTTCTTCAGACAATCCAGAAGAGCCCTCGATTCTAACCGATTGTTCTTTGTTGGTAGCTTTATCTTTTGCTTTTACATTCAAGATACCATTGGCATCAATGTCAAAAGAAACTTCAATTTGAGGCACGCCTCGCGGAGCTGGCGGAATACCATCTAAGATAAACCGGCCAAGAGTTTTGTTATCATGAGCCATTGCTCGCTCTCCCTGCAAAATGTGAATCTCTACCGAAGGCTGGTTGTCAGCCGCGGTCGAATAAACTTGAGTCTTATTAACTGGAACAGTAGTATTCTTTTCAATCATCTTAGTAAATACTCCACCAAGAGTTTCTATGCCTAGAGATAATGGAGTTACATCGAGCAACAGCACGTCTCTAATATCGCCTTGCATAATTCCGCCTTGAACTGCGGCGCCAAGAGCCACGACTTCGTCAGGGTTAATATCTTTGTGCGGATCTTTGCCAAAGAGTTTTTTAACTTCTTCCACAATTAAAGGCATGCGGGTTTGTCCGCCTACCATTACCACTTCGTTAATGTCGCTGATTTTTAATCCGGCTTCCTCAACAGTCTTTCGAGTAAGCTCAATCGATCGATTCACCAACTCACGAGTAAGTTCTTCGAGTTTAGCTCGAGTGAAACTCATATTAAAGTGTTTTGGACCAGAAGAGTCCGCAGTTAAGAACGGAATATTAACTTCGGTCTGCATGGTGCTTGAAAGTTCGTGCTTTGCTTTCTCGGCTGCGTCTTTTAAGCGCTGAACAACGATCTGGTCTTTGGAAACATCCATGCCAGATTCTTTTCTAAACTCCTCCATGAAATACTGAATAATATGCTGGTCGATGTCATCGCCGCCAAGGTGAGTATCGCCGCCTGTGCTTCGAACTTCGATCGTATCTTCAGAAACTTCAAGTACCGATACGTCAAAAGTACCGCCGCCAAAATCGTAGACAACTATTTTTTCGTCTTTCTTTTTGTTGAATCCGTAGGCCAAAGCTGCTGCAGTTGGCTCGTTGATCACGCGTTTAACTGTGAGGCCCGCAATCTCGCCTGCATCTTTGGTTGCTTTTCGTTGAGCATCATCGAAGTAGGCGGGGACAGTAATAATAGCTTCGGTGATCTTTTCTCCTAATTTGTCTTCGGCATCAGCCTTGAGCTTTTGCAAAACCATCGCCGAAATTTCAGCCGGTTTGAGCCACTTGTCTCCCATCTTAACCTCAACATCGCCGTGCTGGCCTTCTCTAATTTCATAAGGCAATAAGGCCTTGTCGCGCTGAACTTCAGAATCAGAAAAGCGTCGACCGATAAGTCTCTTTACTGAATAAATAGTATTTCTCGGATTGGTAACTGCTTGTCGCTTTGCGGTAACACCCACATAACGTTCCCCATTTTTTCCAATAGCAACCACCGAAGGAGTTGTGCGCATACCTTCTTTATTTTCAATAATTCTTGGCTGGCCGATTTCTACGACCGCCATTGCTGAATTAGTTGTTCCTAAGTCAATTCCTAGTATTTTAGCCATTTTATTTTGATTAATTAATTTATTTAATAATTCTGACACGAGCTGGACGTATAACTTTATCGTGCATCATATACCCAGCTCTAACTTCTTCAATTTTTGTGCCATCTTTTTCTGTTTCGACTGCTTCATGGAACGCAGGATCGAACGATCCATCTGTTTTGATTCTTTCTACTCCGTATTTTTTAAGCAACTCCACAAACTTCTTAATAATCTGATCTAGTCCGGGATTTTTTAACTCTTTTGCAGCTTGTTCCAAATCATCGAGCAGCTCCATTACTTCTAGAATCACACTTTCATGGGCATAGCGGGCAAATTCTTCGATTCTGCGAGCTTCATTCTTCTTATAGTTTAGAAAGTCTGCACGCTCTCGCTTCCAATTATTTAAATATTCTTCAGCCTTGTCTTGAGTAACCGCTTCTTCTGCTTTTGGCTTACTGTCCTCATGTTCTTTTTCAGCCGTTGTTTCGGGTTCTATATTTTTGTCTTGATCGTTCATGTTTGTTTGGTTAATTTATTTAGTTCTTCGGTTACATATTTAATTAAGCCGATGTTTTTTTCATAATCCATTCTGGTTGGCCCAACAAGGGTCAGAGATCCAACACAATTACCAGGTAAGCTATACTTTGCACACATGATTGTCTCGTGCTGTATAGTATTGAACGGACTTTCCTGCCCAATCATAATTTGTATGGGCGGGCCTTGGGGGTTTCCCAAGATATGAAAAAATTCGTGTTCGATAAATTTGAACATCTGTTCAAATTCTTCAAAGAAGCTAGCCAATTGAGTGATTTTGCTAATTTCTCTAAATTCTGGATTCTCCAGAAGGCTGACGAATCCTTTTTTAAAGAAGTCTTTATCTTGAGAGATACCAGTAATTACAAGATTTTCTGACAGGTTTGATAATAATTGAGCTAATGCTTTATTAATTTCTTGAGGATCCGGAGGCATATCAGCCAGCACTTGTTTAATCTTTTTTTTATCTTTGGGTTCAGGTTCTAAGTCTAGCTTTTGAATAATTGAGTTTACATAGTGTCTATAGGCTCTATCTGTTGGGACCCTGCCGCCAGAGGTATGCAGTTGAATTAATAGGCCTTGTTCTTCCAGCTCATTCATATCGTTTCTAATCGTGGCTGGGCTGACTTTTAGTTTAGTTTTCTTACACACCAAAGAGGAACCCACCGGTTTTGCGGTGCGTATATACTCACGAATAACGAAATTAAGTAAGGAATTTTGCCGGTTACTTAACATATACGGGTATATTATTAAATTAGCACTCTCGTGTCAAGAGTGCTAATTTAACACAGGGGCTACTCCTGGGTTTATATCCCCCTATACTTAAGTAGAGTGCGTGATAAAATAAAAGATATGCTAAAGAGATCTAAAAATTATCTAAAATCGATTTCTGTTTTTGTATTTATATTCTGGGCATTTTCTCCTTTCAAAGCCTTAGCCATAGCGGAAGATGTCATTTTATATATAACCCCAAACCAAGAGTCCTATTATGTTGGTAAGATGTTTTCCTTAGCAATCCGACTAACATCTCTTCACAGGCCGGTAAATGCAGTCTTGGGTAAGTTAAAATATAGTAGCGATAAATTAGAACTTCTTGACGTGCCCAAAGGCGGATCTATGGTCTCGGTCTGGGTAGATGGGCCAACCTTTTCAAACGAGAACGAGACGGTAGAGTTTACTGGCGGAATACCTTCTCCAGGTTTTGCTGGGGCAGGAGGAAGAGTTTTAACCCTAAACTTTAGAGCAAAAAGTGAAGGCCCAGCAACAATAATTTGGGAAAGTGCACAAGCTCTTGCAAATGACGGAAAGGGAACGAATATTTTAACTCAAGCAGAGCAAGCTAGCTTTTTAATAACTTCAGAGCTCAATTCTGGATTCTTAAATAATAGTTATTTAAATTACTACATTATGTTTGCAGTTTTAGCTGCTATATTACTAACCTATCTGATCAGTTATAAAATTCTTAATAAAAAAGTTTTAAAAGAAAGCCTCAAACATCTGGAAAAAGAACTAAAGCTGGGATCTAAACTAGACCCAAAACAGTTTAAAAAAGAAATCTCAAACATAGAGGCTGAATTAAAAGATATAGAAACAAAATTAGAATAAGATGGCCAATAAACT
>JAIFWG010000042.1 GCA_019662005.1 Candidatus Parcubacteria bacterium | reverse complement strand
CTTAGTTGGTTAGGTCTCTATGGAAATTAAAACATATACCACCGAGTTTGCTGGTAAGCAGCTCATGGTGGAGCTTGGTCGTTTGGGTGGTCAGGCAAATGGCGTTGCAAGAATTCAGTATGGCGAAACCACGGTTATGGTAAACGCCACAATGTCGGCGCATTTAAAAAGTGTTGATTACATGCCGCTTTCTGTTGAGTACGAAGAAAAGTACTATGCAGCAGGAAAGATCAAAGGTTCCAAGTGGATTAAGCGCGAAACTCGCCCATCAGAAGAAGCTATCTTATCAGGCCGATTGATTGATCGATCAATTCGTCCCAGATTCAATCATAACGTTCGAAACGAAATTCAAGTCGTAGCGACAGTGTTGTCCTTTGATGGTATCAATGATCCGGATATTCCGGCTCTTTTTGGTGCTTCTTTGGCTCTTATGATCTCAGACATTCCATTTGACGGTCCTATTGCCGGCGTTCGTATGGGCCGAATCGGTGGAAAGTTAGTGATAAATCCAACTTACAAAGAACGTATAGAAAGCGACTTTGATATTGTTGTTGCCGGAACTTCTAAAAAGATCAACATGATTGAAGCAGGAGCTAAAATTGTTCCGGAACAAGATATGGCACAGGCAATCTCTGCTGGATTTGAAGCTTTTCAAGGTCTTATCGAATTCCAAAAGAAAATTGCCAGCGAAGTCGGTAAAAAGAAAAAAGAACTCACAGTTTTTACTCATGACGAGGCTTTGATTTCAGTGGTCAGAGCTTTTTCTGAATCAAAACTAGAAAAAGCTCTTTATGCGCCAGGTAAGACTAAGTCTGAATTCTACGAGGGAATTGGCCAGGTTAAAGACGAATTAAAGGCATATATTAAAGAGCAATATGCAGATAACCCAGAGTTAAGTAAAAAGATTGATGAGGCGGGCACTATTTTCGAAGATGAAATTGATCGCATCGTTCATCGAAATATTCTTGAAGAAGAAAAAAGACCAGATGGCCGTAAAACTGATGAGTTGCGAGCTCTTTCCGCGGAAGTTAGCATCCTCCCCCAGACTCATGGATCAGGGTTGTTTAATCGCGGAACAACTCAAGCTCTCTCTATTCTCACTTTAGCGGCACCAGGTCTTGAGCAGTGGCTCGAAACAATGGAAATTGAACTAACCAAGAAACGGTTTATGCATCACTATGTTTTTCCACCATATAGTGTTGGCGAAACAGGCCGACTAGGCAGTCCTGGCCGTCGAGAAATAGGGCACGGAGCTCTCGCGGAACGTTCCTTAGAGCCTATTATTCCAAATAAAGATGAGTTCCCTTATACCATTCGTGTGGTATCTGAGATCTTGTCTTCTAATGGCTCCTCATCAATGGCATCAGTATGCGGTTCTTCCTTAGCCTTAATGGACGGGGGAGTGCCTATCAAATCTCCAGCAGCGGGGATTGCCATGGGATTAATGCTTGATTCAAAAGGGGAGAAGTACAAGATTTTAACCGACATTCAAGGACCAGAGGACCATCATGGAGATATGGATTTGAAAGTTGCGGGCACCAAAGATGGTGTTACTGGTATGCAAATGGATGTAAAGGTTGAAGGTATCAGTCCTCAAATTGTTGCCGAAACTCTTACTCAAGCTCGTAAGGCGAGACTCGAGATTCTTGCAGCAATGGCTAAAGCTATCGAAACTTCTCGCAAAGATCTATCCCCTCATGCCCCACGAGTCCAAACAATTAAGATTAATCCTGCCAAGATTGGCGCCTTAATTGGTCCTGGCGGCAAGATGATTAACGAAATTATTGAAAAAACGGGGGCTCAAATTGATATTGATGACGATGGTTCTGTCTTTGTTACCTCCCAAACTCAAGAAGGAATGGATATGGCAATGAAGCTGATCAAAGAAGTTACCTATGAGCCAAAACCTGGAGATGAATTCGACGGTACAGTGGTTAGTATCCGGGACTTTGGAGCTTTCGTAGAGATTGCGCCAGGGAAAGATGGTATGGTTCACATCTCAGAGATTAGCAACGAAAGGATCAATAAGGTTACAGACGTATTGAAACTTGGACAAAAAGTTAAAGTAATGGTCAAAGCTATTGATGATTCTGGAAAAATAAGTCTTACAATGAAGCCAAAGAGATAACTCTAAACACAAAACCCCGCCGTTCGGCGGGGTTTTGTGTTTAGAGTTGTGGTTAAAAATATTAACTAATATGCTACAATGAATTCAATAACGAAATAAAGTTCTCGGTAGTGTAAAAGTATTCTTCAATGCTTTAACTCGCCAGGACTTTCAACTATTATGGACGACCAAAGTCCAAAGCCTACTCAACCAAATCAGCCATCTCCTCAAGCAAATATCGACACGCTTGTTAAAGAATTAAGCAAGTCGCCTTCTTCTAATCCTCCAGTAAATGCGCCTCGCCCGCCTCAACCACCAAGCCAGCCAATGCGCACTCCTTCCGCTCCTGCACCTATGCCTCCTAAGCCAGCTCCAGCACAGCCCTCTCCTGCTCAAAATCCAGCTTCTCAAATACCAAAAGAGTATCAATCCTCTATTCGTAGCATGACTGATGACCTCGCAAAGCTAAAAGCTGGTCAGCAGCCAACAGGAACCAATGTTCCTCGAAAGGTGGAAATGCCATCTATACCAACTCCGGTTCCAGCACCAGCACCAAAACCTGCTGCTCCGGCCGCTCCAAACCTACCAAAACCAAATATTCCTTCTTTATCTAAGCCAATACCTACCCCAAACATACCCTCTCGATCTCCTAGCTCAGTCCCTCCTCCAGTAATGTCGAACCCAAAGCCAGCAGAGCCCAATGACCTAAAAAGTCAGTTTTACGTTCCTGATAACGCTCAAGGCCCTCACTCCTCCTCCCGTAATGCAATGTATATGATAGTTGCAGGCGTAATAGTTATTTTTGTTGGCCTATACTGGTTTTTCGTAATCCATCAGCCTGGTGGCGATGTTGTAGAATCTCCTCTTCCCACATTTACGCCTCGCCCGACCGCTACTCCTGTTACAAATCTTTTAGAAAGCATATTCCCTGATCAAGCTGGTAGTGTTGTTCTCCCAGGTACCGGAGATCCTACCACCCTGGTAAATGCAGCCATTTCTTCGCTAGCTATAGCGCCTGGTGCTTTATCTAGAGTAACAATTACAGATAATGGAACACCTCCTCATTCTCTAGGCACTGCCGAGATATTAGATCGGTTCTTAGTTGCCTACCCCACCTCATTAAAAAGTGTATTGGGAACAAACTCTGTTCTTGTGGTTTATGGCCAAAAAGAATCATTTGATTCTAAGGGCAAGCCAGTTCTTGATAACCCAAGCTTTGGAAAAAGATTAATTATTGTAACCGAAGTGGCAAGTTCTTCTATAGCTGCTCAACAAACTCTAAAGTCCTGGGAGTCAGGTATGATATCTGGCCTAGGTCCATTGCTAGGTTTTGATAAGACTAAAGGGAAAGGCGGATTTATAGACGGTAATTATCAAGGAGTACCCATACACTTTAGAAACTTCCCCTATCCCGACCATACTATTGATTACGCTCTTATCACCTATCAAGGCAAAACTTACTGGATAGTAACTAACTCAAGGGAATCTATGTATGCAGCAATTGATGCCTTCCAGGTTCCAGGCAAATAATAAAAACCCGCCAAATGGCGGGATTTTTATTAGGTGACACTCGTGGTGACATGGTGACACTCGTGGTGACACTTATCCACATTGACGCATGTCACCATGTCACCTATAATTAATCCAGTACTCTTATTAGTTTAGCTGGCAGTTACAGTCGCAATTGGACTGCTGGCACAAGCGGTCTGTAAGGCACGGTGTCACACCTACATTTCTTATCTATAGGGCATCCGTGCCTTTTTTGTTTGCAAATTATTTTATTATTCCCTATCATTAATTCGTTCTACATCTACTTACCTTATTTTAAATACTTATGACCAAAGAAGATCTCAACAAATTGTATCAGGACCTTACTCAAGAAGAAGCAATAGTGAAAAAACAATTGGAAGATACTGAACAGCCAGGCATGGAAATGGAAGGCCCTCATCCTAAAAGGCCAGATTTAGGCGACGAAACAGACGAAGACGCTTATTCCCACGAAGTTGCTGGTATTGAACAGAATCTTGCTATATCTCAAGAATTGAGGAAACATTTAGAAGGTATTGAAAAAGCAAAGAAAAAAATTGAATCGGGCGCATACGGCAAATGTGAGAACTGTTCTCTTGATATTCACCCTGAACGATTAAAAGCTACGCCTATTGCGGCATTATGTATGGATTGTGCTAGGAAAATACAATAACACTTTCGAAGGAGGGCGATTTTTCTATATTGTCAGTTAGATTATTCTCTGCGGCCTTAAATGGCATTGAAGGAAAACTTATTGAAGTAGAAGTGGATTCCACGTCTGGCCTCCACGCTTTTACTATTGTCGGATTGCCAGATAAAGCGGTTGAAGAATCAAAAGAACGTATTGCTTCCGCAATAAGAAACAATAATCTCACTCCTCCAAGCGGAAAACACAAGAAAATCCTTATTAATCTTGCCCCTGCTGATATTCGCAAAGAAGGCCCTGCTTATGACTTACCTATCGCAATTGGTTATTTGCTTGAGACAGACCAGATTAAGTTTGATCCTCAACAAAAGATGTTTGCTGGTGAGCTTTCTCTTGATGGATCTTTAAAACCAATACCTGGTGCGCTATCTATGGCCATCTTAGCAAAGGAATTAGGGTTTAAAGAATTTATTTTACCAGTAGCTAATAGTAAGGAGACCTCTGCGGTGGAGGGAATTGATATTATTCCAGTTCAAAATATTCAAGATGTGGTTAGTCACCTTAACGGTATGCGTCCTATTAGCCCAATTTTGCCCCAGGTTGATTTGTTTAAGGCTCAAAGTACTCTTGAGTCTTTTTCTTTAATTCGTGGCCAGGAAATCGCGAAAAGGGCATTAGCCATTGCTGCTGCTGGCGGTCACAACATTT
>JAIFWG010000041.1 GCA_019662005.1 Candidatus Parcubacteria bacterium | reverse complement strand
ATTTGAAAGAGAGAAATAAAATAAACATGAAGCGAGCATTGCAGTTTGGATTGTTTCCAATCGTGATAGGACTATTTATTATGATTTCTTTCGCGGCTTATCAGAGCAACTTCATCAATGAAGTTAAAAATCAAAAGAGACTGCCCACACAAGCGGAGGTATTGATCAAAGAGATTGTTAAGTCCACTAGCGATATTACTTTGAAAGGCACAACCGAAACCCAAAAACAGACCTTAATCAATCAGGTCAGCCGAGAAGTATTCAATCAGTTCAATACGATGTTAAGACCTTACTGGCAATATGCTCCGCCAGTTCTAGCATTTGGATTGTTCCTTATTTTATGGGGATTAAGCTGGATCTTTGTCTGGCTTGCTGTAGCAATCGGCCTGATTATATTTGGGGTATTAAAAAAGACCCAGATGGTCAGGATCGAAGAGAAGGAAGTAAAAGCAGAAGTTCTGGTTATATAAAAAGCCCTCGGGGTTCCGAGGGCTTGGATGGGATTGCGGTAAGGTGTTCCCAATACCGCGAGGCGTGCCGAGATGTTCTCAACGGCACCCTCTTCTCTTTTTCCTTACTTTTTTAACGAGCGTGAGTACGACGTCGGTGCATCTATCCTGGTAATAGACACACCGACAACTAGGTAATTCGCAGAAGTTAGCTGGTCGGCAGGTGCCGCCGTGCCGGCTGCTAATTCTGGCCAGGAAGTCATCCGGCGCAGCAGGCGATCGTGAACGTCGCCTGTTTACTGCAACGGATCTCGGACTGCCGCAGCTTCTTGCTGTTATCGACGGTCAGCCCCGAGCTCTTATCTTATACTTTAATTATAGCACGACTTGCTGTCATCTGTCAAATTTGATAAAATATAAAATAATTTAAATAGTTAGAACGCAGCTGGCTTGATCAGCTTCAAGGCAAAAGCGAGCATTCGAATGAGCCATATAGACATATGGTGAAATGGGAAGCGAAGCTTTTAACGAAGAAGATGATCAAGAGCGTACTGCTTGGGCAAAGCCAAGCAGAGCGGCCGGCAAGTTATATGGCGAATAAAGATTACTACACAATACTAGGGGTGCCTCGAACAGCTACTCAAGACGACATCAAAAAAGCTTATCGAAAGCTGGCACATGAGCATCATCCTGATAAAAAAACTGGTAACGAAGAAAAGTTTAAAGAAGTAAACGAAGCTTACCAGATTTTATCGGATCAAAATAAGCGTAGCCAATACGATAATTTTGGTTTTGCATACAATGACGGCGGATTTCAACAGGGCCAAGGCGGATTTGATTTCAATCAAGGAAATTTCTGGGATATCTTCGGTGGCCAAGGCAGAGGGGGCCGACGAGGCAACTCTGAAGATATTTTTGATATGTTTTCCGAGATCTTTGGCGGTTATCGTCAGCCTCAACAGGAAGAGCAGCGAAAAGGCGAAGACTTGTTTTTAGAGTTAACGATTTCAAAAAAGGATTTGGGTTCAATAAAAGTAGTTGAATATGATGTGCAAGATACCTGCCATGAGTGCCAAGGTAACGGTGTGGCTAAAGGTTCAAGAATTATCACCTGTGATACCTGCAAAGGGGCAGGGCAAGTACGACAGACTGCGCAAAGTTCAATGGGTTCGTTCTCTCGAATTTCTGTGTGTCCAACTTGCGGAGGCCGAGGTAAGTATCCAGAAAAAGAATGTTCAGTTTGCAAAGGGCAAGGAAGAGTCAAAGCAAAACAGACTATGGAAATCAGAATCCCAAAAGAATTACCTCGAGTATATAACGTTGTGATTCCTCAAGCAGGCAATGCTGGCCGAGGCGGCCAGCCGCCAGGAGACCTCGTGGTTCAAATCCAAGTGAGATAGTCTTTTGTGGCTGGTTGTGCTTAAATGCGGGTAGTTCATAGATATGCGAGAAGGCGAATTTACCCCATGTCGTCATGGTTGTGATTGCAGTTGTCATACAAGCCAAAATAGCAGATCAATTCACATGATGGCGTGCTGCGCAAGGTGCCCGTTTGGTAACTGTCGAAAACGCATCAGAGAACATCTTCTCCAGGAACATCTAGAGCAGTGTCATGGTCAGAAAAAACCCGCGTAGCGGGTTTTTTGTCTAAAGTATTGGCTCTGAAAGATAATCTAAATGGCTTTTCT
The DNA here is from genome assembly GCA_019662005.1 of Candidatus Parcubacteria bacterium. Taxonomy (GTDB): domain Bacteria; phylum Patescibacteriota; class Minisyncoccia; order 2-02-FULL-40-12; family GWA2-44-9; genus JAIFWG01. The sequence continues at coordinate 2,855 of JAIFWG010000041.1, read as the reverse complement.
GCAAAAAAGCAACTAGATCTTTTTCTGTTTCAAAGATGGTTGATGGGACATCACGATTTCCATGTTTTAAGAAAAAAGGATAATTATCTTGTGATCGTTTGTCTCTAATTTCGCCTCTCTTGTAATAATAATTATCTCCGTTGCTGTCAGTAAAATGTGCAATATCTTCAATTAAATTCCACCAAGTGAGTTGGAGTCCGTGCATTGGTAAGAAACCGTACTTACAATAGAAGTTTGGTAGCATCTGTCAATTATCATGCTATACTTTAATATATGGGCAGTTATCTCAATGGAATAAAAATTCCAGAATTTTCAAAGCTATCGGCAATATCAAGTTTGTCTCCTGGTCCGCAGCATTTGTTTGCGATTTTAGTCGTAATTTGTGTGCTGCTTTTGGGTTTAAGTTTAGGCCGTACTAGAGCGCTTATTTCTTTGCTGGCTATTTATATTGCTTTTGCTTTGCAGGCGATGTTTCCATTCTTTGGAAATGTTCAAGAATATACCAAATCGTTTACTTCTGATTTAAATCTTTTGCGTGCAGCAGTATTTCTAGCCCTCTACTGTATTATTTTTGGAGTACTCAATAAAACAGTTCTACGCCATAGATTTACGATGGGAGAATCTTCTTTTGTGTCCATTTTGATAATGAGCTTGCTTCAGTTGAGCCTTGTGGTTTCAATTATTTTTAATATTGTACCAGCATATATTCAAAGCAAGACCCCAAGCTTTATTTGGCCCTATCTAACCGGTCAGATCCCTCTTTTTGCCTGGGCAGTAGCTCCAATACTTTTGCTGCTCTTTATAGGCCGAGATTCTCGTCGATAATTCACCACGATTTCATTACTGATATTTAGGGTGAATACATGCGTGCAATATGGTCAGGAGCCATCAGTTTTGGGCTCGTCAATATACCAGTGAAGTTATATAGCGCCACCCAGGAGCGCGTTCTTAAATTTAATCTATTACACAAAAAAGACCTTTCTCCGATTCATAATGTCAGGGTTTGTGAAGCCGACGGTCGAGAGGTTCCTTACGAGGATTTAGTAAGAGGATTTGAATATCAAAAAGGCGACTACGTTGTTTTAAGTGAGGAAGATTTCAAGAAAGCAAATGTTAGAAAAACTAAAACAATAGATATTTTAGATTTTGCTGATGAGGAAGACATAGATACAATATTTTTTGATACACCATACTATCTTGAACCAGAAAAGAAAGCAGAAAAACCATACGCCTTACTGCGCGAAGCTCTCAAGAAATCTGGCCGTGTGGGGGTTGCTCAATTTGTATTACGTACTAAAGAACATTTAGCAGTGCTTCGCCCTTATGGCAATGTGATTGTTTTAAATCAATTGAGGTTCCATCACGAGATCAGGCCCACTAAAGAGTTGGAACTGCCAGATAAGGAAATCGTAAAAGCAAAAGAAGTTGAAATGGCTTTGAGGCTTATAGATGAGCTTACGGGTGATTTTGATCCTGCAAGCTATCACGATACCTACAGCGAGGAGCTAATGAATATTATTGAGGCTCGGGCCAAAGGTAAAAGACCCAAAGCAAAAGGCAAGGCTCCTCGGGCTACACGAACACCTGATCTTATGGCAACATTAAGACAGAGTCTCCAGCGAACTAGACAAAGATAATGCCATTAGCGACTTACCAAAAAAAGAGAAAATTTAAAGAGACGCCAGAACCAAAAGGTTCAAAAAGTAAAAAGCATAAGCGTTTGCTTTTTGTGATTCACAAGCACGATGCTACTCGTTTGCATTATGATTTTCGTTTAGAGATGGACGGAACCCTAAAAAGCTGGGCGGTGCCAAAAGGTCCTTCGTTAAATCCTCAAGATAAACATTTGGCAATCATGGTAGAGGATCATCCATATGAATATAGAAACTTTGAAGGTGTGATTCCCGAAGGCAATTATGGCGCCGGGCCGGTTATTATCTGGGACGAAGGTTGGTATACTGCTCGAGCTGAAACATCCAATCCCGAAAAAGAATTACTCAAAGGACTTAAAGAAGGTCATATTACTATTGTGATGCACGGCAAAAAATTAAAAGGAGAGTTTGCTCTTGTTAGGACTAGTCCGCAAAAGAACTGGCTGCTGATTAAAAAAGGAGATGAATATGCCAGTGAAGATGATATCCTAAAGAAAGATAAATCGGTCCGCTCTAATCGCAAAATAGAAGACTTATGATTAAGCCAATGCTTGCAAAATTAGCCGAAGCTCCGTTTGATAACCCAAACTGGATTTTTGAGATTAAATGGGATGGCTATCGCACAATTGCAGAGGTTGAGAAAAAAGGAAAAGTCCGGCTATATTCCCGCAATGGTTTGTCCTTCAATGAGCAGTTCTCAAGCGTTGCAGAAGAGCTAGCCACTTGGAAAGAAGACGCTATTCTTGATGGTGAGATGGTTGTGGTAGATGAGCATGGCAAGTCTCATTTTCAGCTCATGCAGAATTATCAAACTACTAAGGAGGGCAATCTTGTTTACTATATATTTGACCTTATACGTTACAAAGACCAAGACCTTCGCAAGGTTCCACTAATGGATCGTAAAAAACTTCTTAAAGAAATATTACCAGCTTCAAAGCAAATAAGGTTCTCTGACCATATTATTGGCGAAGGTGTAAAGTTTTTCAAAGAAGCTCAGAAAAACGAACTTGAAGGCATTGTGGCAAAGGATTCGGAAAGTCCATATCGAGCAGGAAAACGTTCTAATGAGTGGCTGAAAATTAAAACTCAAATGCGCCAGGAGGCGGTTATCACCGGTTTCACCGAACCCAAAGGCGGCCGTAAGTATTTTGGAGCTCTAGTGCTCGGTGTTTATGATAAAGACGGCAAATTAATTTACATCGG
>JAIFWG010000040.1 GCA_019662005.1 Candidatus Parcubacteria bacterium | reverse complement strand
GCCACTGGATATTAGAAAGAGCGTCTGCGATCTGCTGATAGTAAGTTTGGAGTGTCATATATTCCTAGTTCAGGAGAATTTTCGCGAATTCTAGAACCATCTTCTTTGTTACAGGCGCTTTGTTGCCTATAATTGTAACTGCTAAAGAGCCGGCTACGTTACCAATAAAGCCTGTGACTTCTAGTCCTAGGCCAGCGGCGTAGGCCAACGAAGATATTGCAAAGTAAGCATCACCAGCCCCCACATTGTCCACCACCTTTTTTAGTAGCGCGGGAATTGATGAAGAATAGTTTCCAGTAGTGATAAAGGAGCCTTTTGGACCCAATGTCACAGACACCATCTTTGCTTCTAACTTATCCATAAGCAAGCCGGCCATATGATCGGGGTTAGAATCGCGATCGCTAAAAGCTAATTGCACTTCATATTTATCCAATGAGACATAATCTGCTCGAGGATATTTTGTGATTAAATGAAAGCCCTTATTAGCACTATTGGTTTGTGTGCTCACAGCAAGTTTTGCTCTGCCAATATTTTGATTTAAGAATTGAATGATTTTAGGAGTTATTATGCCATGACCGTAATCTAATACGAATATTAGATCATAGTTACCTGCAATGGCTGAGAGTCTATTAAGAACCAAGCACTCTTCTTCTGGGGTAAGTGGGTTCTTGAAATCTCCATAGTAAGTTTCATTTTGCTTAACGAGAGAATTAACATCCACTTGTCTTTGTTTAACAAGTGTTTCCTTATCTTCACGGATTAAAAACCAAGGTTCAACGTTAGGAGCTAGAGACTTTTTACAAAAACCTTTGTAGCTCTTTTCGGAGCCCAACGCAGACATTAGATCTACCTTAGAACAAAAGGTGGCCATATGATTGGCGCAAGCCAATATGCCGCCGGCATATAATTCTGTCTTAAGATGTTCTGCTGAGATAACGCGGCCTTTTGGCGAAACGTCCATAGTGGTTACATAATCATATCGATCGATAATCGTCTCTCCAATAACTAAGACCTTAAGATCATGGAGTCCGTCAACCAACTCAGCAAACTTTCCAAATGAGCACTTACTAGTAAAGGAATCCAGATAGGACAAGACCTCTTCTGGATATGGATCAAGGTGATTATTAATAAGAAAAGTTGAATGCACCGGCAAGGTATTTGTAAATACTAATTGCCCACCTTGAGATTCAACCGTCTGTTTCTCCAAAAATAATCCGCTCCCAGGCGTGCACTTAGCCTTGCTATCTCCGCCTTTAATATAGGTGTGTGGTTTTAAGATTTGTAGAAGCTCGACACAGTTTTCTGCCCTAGAATGAGTAACAAAATCTACATCTTGCAAACCCGCAAGCACTTCGGACCTGATCTGCTCCGAAAACATTGGTCGGTTTGGACCTCGATCTGTAACAAATAAGTCTGCAGTAACACTGACCACCAAAACGTCTCCGTACTGACGCGCTTGTCTAAATTGATGCATGTGAGCATAATGCAGAACATCATACACTCCATGGCAAAACACAATCCTCTTTCCTTCTTTTTTTAATTGATTGATACTAACGGCGAGCTCTTCTGGTGCTTTGATTTTAGTTCGAAAGTAGCCTTGGCTTGTACTGAACATTGTTAAAAAGCTTGTGGTTAAACTAAATCATATACAGAGTCTGTCAATCTTGAAATTTATTAATTTCGTGGTGAATTGATAAATTATTAGTAATGTATTACCCTATTAGCAAGCTCTTATATGGAACAACTAAACAGAGAACTTTTACAAATCAAACCCTTAAAAGAAAGGGCTAATAAAATGTCTATCAGAGATATTAAACAGCTAGACGATATCTCAACCACAAACCCCGACTTAGAGTTAGAGAGTTTATGTAAAGAGATACTTGTCTCTTATCAAAATAAAAAACAAGTTATCTTGATGATGGGCGCCCATCCGATAAGGCGAGGTAATTCCAGATTTATCATTGATCTTATTAGACGGGGAATCGTCACTCACATAGCAACTAATACTGCAGCGGCAATCCACGATTTTGAACTTTCATTTATTGGAGCCACCTTAGAAGATGTCGAGTTGTATATTACTGACGGACAATTTGGAAATTGGCAAGAAACCGGGGAGTTTATTAATTTAGCTGCCCGTGTGGCTGCTGACTTTAGAGAGGGTTTTGGGGCGACGATCGGGAGGATGATACTTGAAGAGGAATACAAACCCATGCCCCACAAAGATATTAGTGTTTTTGCAGCGGCTTATAAGCTTGGAGTTCCCATAACAATTCATAAGTCTATTGGTTACGACATTACTGACCAGCACTCTAGTGCAGATTTTGCAGCATTGGGGCAAGCCTCCGGTTATGACTTTTTGTGGTTTGCAAATACAATCTCTCAACTCGAAGGTGGAGTGTTCCTAAATATTGGATCACAGGTTATGGGCCCAGAGGTATATTTAAAAGCCTTATCCATGGCCCGTAATTTGGCCAAGCAGAAAAATGAAATAATTAAGCATTTTACAACAGGAGTATTTGATCTCCCAGATTTAGGAGACTGGCGAGAAAACAAAGATATTGTAAATTATCGCAAACCAGAATCTATGTCCGATCCTCGATACTACTTCCGCCCTCTTAAGAGTATTCTTACAAGAACCGTAAGAGATGGCGGCAAAAGTTTCTATGTTCCTGGAGATTTTAGCTTAACTTTTCCAGCTCTTTATAAAGAACTAACACAAAAGCAGCCCGCATAACGCGGGCTTTATAATTTCAACTGATAGATTGCAAAATTTCCATCATTATAAACCTGGGCCCCTCCTAACTGTTCTGGGTGAAATTGAGAATCCTTCTGAAGGTCTTTAATGACGTACTTAACTCTGTATTTTTTTAATAATTCAGCCTCTTTAGGTTTAATTTGGTTACTTTCAGCTATGATTTTATTAATTTTATCGTCTCGTATTGATTCAAGTTTGTTTAAGACACCAGGATCGCAAGCACGGGAGGTCATATGAAAAATCTGGCACAATTTTAGCCTAAATTGAACATTGGCTATCTGGATACTATCGACGTTTCCAACAGCAATAGCATAGTCTCGCTTTATTTTTACCGAATCTAGCTGGTCAAAATAGCTAGATAAGATATACCTTTCTCGTAATTCTGAATCGGATACAAAATATTGAGTAGGGTTATTATTAAGTCCCGGAAGAAGTACATAATGTTTGGAATAAACAAGAATGTAATCGCTAAGCGTACTATCTGCCCAAACCACAACAGGTCTGGATTCCTTAGATTCAAGCCATTTAAGCGGTGGGGCATAACTTTGAACGTAATTGGCCTCTTTTCTATCAATACGGAATAGTGGAAGCACTGAACGTTTATATTGGGCAAAAACAGGCACAAGATTTAATAATAGTAGCCCATAAATAAATATTTTTTGTTTTGAAAGTACGATTTGCTCATGTTTTATTACAAAATAAACAAGCAAGGGCGCAAACAATGAAAGCCATAAGTATATTTCTCTACTTATATGCTCACCAATTACAGTATCTCGCCCAATAATTAGTGGGCTCATAAGTAGCGCTAAAAGCCCTAAACCCATACAACTCACAATTAAATAACTAAGAGAGAATTCCTTACTATTTCTTAGGTTGGCAATAAATTTTCGTGCGATAAACCAAGCAAAAAGGTTTAATATAATCCATCGCGCCAACTGGAAAGCGACTAATGATGGGAGATGGGTTTGGATAGATCCGGCTCGAATGGATATAAATTCACTAAACAAAGGGTGAGATATTTCTTTATAAATGTATATAAATACTGGTAAACCCAAGATAAATGCACCAAAACCCACACGAATAATAGATTTAAGTTTATCCCAGTCTTGGGTCCACAAAGTATACAGGCCGATAAATATCAAAATCACGGACGAGACTTCCAAAGTATAGGCATAAACATAAAAAGTAGCTGCAAAAGCAGCTGACAACAATAATTCCCTGCCTCGGGTTTGTTTTTGCAGCCAATTGACCAAAGCTAACAAGAATACTGCAAAAAATGGAAACACGACTTCCATGATCGCGGGTCTAACCGCTAACCAATACACCTCAAAATAAATTAGCAGACTGAATATATGTGGCCAATATCCTCTAACACCAAGCCTTTTTATTAAAAAATAAAGAATAATAACAAAGAGTATATTCCAAAATACTGCATTAAATATCATAGTGGCCGCAAAAGGCACGCCTAATTTGAGTGGAATAGAAGCAAGTGGATCTGCAACAGATGGAGTAGCATTTATATCTGTTAAATGCTCAATAAAATATGGATTATTACCAAAAGGGAATGAATCTGTTCCTTTTGCGATGCGCGTAAAATAAAAATTAGCATCCGTAACATAATTTGGCATTATTCCTTGCCAGTTATCTATGCTTTTAAGCAGAAGCCCAAAAGGCAATGCTGCAGCTATGCCTATTACAATTACGAGAAAGGTAAATCTCTTCATTAATAATGAGATAATACTATTTGTTCTTATTTAATCAACCAGAAACTCGCCTATTCAGGCGAGTTTTCAATTTCTGGTGATGGTTGATCTGCACTTGGAGTGGAAGATTCGGTGCTAGGAGCTTCTGTGGGCTCGCTAGGCGCGAGTTCCTGTTCTGGGGCAGGACTGGTAGCCACTTCATTCTTATCTTGCTCTATAGGAGATTCTAGGGCCTGATCAGGTACATTAGAACTTGATTCCCCGGTGGAAGGAGCTGGTTCATTTTGGCTGCCACATTCCCCTAGTGTGGTTTTCAGCTGACCGCCAGAAACAGATATACAATATGGTTCACCTGTTTGTTCGTCATAAGTAGTTATACCAGTATGTGTTTTTAATTTAGTAGTTTCTAATTCACCAGCAATGATCTTTTTAACGCGTAGGATTGCGTTTTCTAAATAATGTTCGACTGCATTCAATATTGAAGACATTAACTCGCCAGCTGGTGGTAAGGAATTATCTTGAGAAGTAACTCCTAGTAAATTAGAAGCCTCATTTTGGACAAATATTCCTTCAGGAATATAGCCAGTCTCAAGAAACACCATAACTGTTTGTTTTCCTGATAATTCTGTTGCATCTTCTAAAGCTATACCGAC
>JAIFWG010000005.1 GCA_019662005.1 Candidatus Parcubacteria bacterium | reverse complement strand
GTTACAATTATAGGCAACAAAGCGCCTGTAACAAAGAAGATGGTTCTAGAATTCGCGAAAATTCTCCTGAACTAGGAATATATGACACTCCAAACTTACTATCAGCAGATCGCAGACGCTCTTTCTAATATCCAGTGGCGCGATCGGAATAGGGTCATTCTTCCCGCTTTGGGAGAAACCTTAGCCATAAACTTTTTATTAGATATTAAGACTGAAGATAAAAAAGTAATGATGATAGGTAATGGGGCTAGCGCAAGTATTGCTAGCCACATGGCTGCCGACTATTCAAAAGCAGGCAAGATTCGAAGCCAAGCATTTAACGATCACGCGCTTCTGACCTGTTTAAGTAATGATTTCTCTTACCAAGATGTATTTCAGAAAGCTATAGAGATCTATGCTCAATCTGGAGATATGCTCATTGCTATTTCAAGTTCTGGGCGATCTCAAAATATTCTTAGCGCAGCCCGAGCTGCTCATGAGAAAGGCTGCCGTATCATTACTCTTTCAGGTGGGGATCCAGACAATCCTCTTTTGAGGCTTGGAGACTGCAATATCTATGTTCCTGGATCTTTTTATGGCACGATCGAACTGGCTCATGCCACGATTCTCCATTATATACTCGACACGATTGCTCCTAATCATATTCGAAGAATGAAATAACCCGCACATAGTGCGGGTTTTAGATTTTTGAGGATCCTCCTAACATCTGATTCGTTGGGCTACTGGAAATGTTCGGCTTCTTATACAAGCGCTGACCAGGAGCGCGCTTTTTCCATTCCAATCTGAAACTTCTAGCCATATTTCTTAGTAAATTCCAAAAAGTGAATTTCATGGGGTATACCTTAAAGACATTGAGGTATCCCTTGGTTAAGTAATAGAGCAGGAAGTACAGCTTGGCTAGAGGCAATTTGATTAGGATTTTTACGGTTAAATTTCGAAGAGACGGAAAGGCGACACATACGGTGCTTAGTAGGGCTAAGTTGTTCTGCATCATCTTCTCTTTCGGTGAAAAGCAGTTTAGTGGACTCTCGGCCGCATAGCTGATGTGGAGCTTATCAAAGTCATTTTGATCAAACCAGCCATTTTCAACTACATATTCCGAAAGTTCACAGCCCGGATAAGGGTAAGCAGTGCCAAATTCGGCGAAAGTTACCTTACAGTCGATATTGATATCTAAGGACTCGATATCATAATCAATCGCAGTCTTGCCCTGTTCGGCCATAATTTCTGGTTTAACAGGAATGCCAAAAATTGAATTGGCGAATGTAACGATGTTGTATTTTTTGCACAGATAGAAGGCGTGTCTGATTTCCTCTTCTGTCATGTGCCGCTTAATGACATGTGATCGGATGTACTCATTTCCTGCTTCAATTGACATGGTAAGCGAGTGCAAGCCAGCGGGTTTAAGTAACTGTAAATGTTCTTCTGTCAGAACATTGCAACGAGTAAGGCAGAAAAATGGTAATCCCACTTCTCTTGGGTATACTTCGGCAAATTCTTGGAGCCAGAGATCCTTTTTTACATCTTTGTTCACAAAGAACATGTCATCGTAGAACTTAACGAACTGTTTAGGCCAACGAGTAACAGCTTCTTTTATTTCTTCACAAAGCCGTTCAACGCTATAGCGATTAAAGATTGGTCCTTTCTTGGAATAAATTTTGTTGAACTTTGGTTCAAAACAATAAGTACACTCAAAAGGACAGCCTCGCGAGGCCATGAAAGAAAGCATGGGAAACTCTCCAAGAGGTGTGTGATTGTACACCAGCTCTCGGTCAAAGAATGGAAGCCCATCTAAGTTAGTGGTTCTTCCTGCAAGATGGTTCCTTCTATTTTCTCCAGCCGCCTTCCATTTGCCAGCCCAGTTATCTTTTGTAAAAATGTTTAATATTGAATCAACATCTTTTTTTGTATTCAGCGCAGTTAAAAGATTGGGCCACGCATCATCGCATTCGCCGCTTCCCACATAATCGATATTTTTTTCTTCGATTACTTCTGGAAAAAAAGTGCAATGGGGTCCTCCCATTACTGTAATAATGTTTTGAGATACTTGTTTAACTACTGCCGCTGCTTTGAGATAATGTGACACCTCACCAGTAAGGGTGCTAAAAGCCACAATGTCGGGTTTAATTCTTCGAACGTCAGCCTCAAGGTCATCTTGAGCCAGAATGCTTAAGTAAGTAGCATGGCCCACTCGGCGAGCAAGAGCTGACATTAGCTCGATGTTCATCGGATCTATGTATTCAACAACTCTCGTTACAAAGAGAATTTTCATTGTCGATGTGCTGGGCAGATCATATAGTAAATATTGACATTCTGCAAGGTTCTTGTACGATAATTCGGATCATTAACATGAAGGAGGTAACCTGTGTCATTTGTGAAAAAAACGATACTAAACTTCACGCAGTAAATAATAATTTTTCACTGGTTAAGTGTCTGCACGACGGTTTGGTTTATGTAAATCCTCAACCGGACAACTCCGATTTTCAGGAATTCTATGGAGCCAAAGAATATTTTCTAAGATCAGAAACAGCAACCATCGGCTATAGCGATTATTTAGCAGACCAGCCTGCAATTATTAAAAATAGTTGTCGGGTTTTTGATGAGTTGGTGAAATTTTGTTCTGTGGGAAAAGTTCTAGATATTGGCTGTGCGTTTGGTTTTGCGCTTCAGGTTGCTCAAAAATACGGATTTGAAGCACATGGTAATGACTTAAATGAGCATGCGATTACTTATGCTCGAGAAAAATTGCACATCGAAAATGTAAAAGTTGGTTGTGTTACCGATTTGCCTTATCAAAACGAATCTTTTGATGTGGTTTTGATGCTAGGTACTATTGAGCATTTTCAGAATCCTAGAGAAGAAACTCAAGCCGCTTATCGTTTGCTAAAACCGGGTGGTTTGCTTGCTATTGTAACTGTTGACTTTGATTCTCTGGTCGGCAGAGGAACGATTCGGCCTCCAGAACATTTATATTATTTTAGTGCCCGAACCATGGATACTTTTCTGCAAGTAAATGGTTTTAAAGTTTTGAAAATGGCGCCTCAATACGGGTTCAACATTTTTTATTTTACGATTGAGGATTTTGCAACGAGACTCTTTGACTATTTCTACCGGCTTACAGAAAACACAAAGTTTAAAAAAACACTTTTCTTCTTGAAATCAACCACGCTCAAGTTCGTTAAAAAAATAGGAATTGGCTCACAAGTTATACCAGGGATTGATGGACAATTTCTAACTATTGCAAAGCGTCTTTAAGCCTCGACAAAGAGGCTTTTTCTTATTGCAATTCTCATCAACTGCGTATAACATACCGATACGCCCATTTACAATGATACGGCATAAGATGTATTGTAAGGAGCATATCAGATGAATTCAAAACCTTCTTTATCAGTCCTGATCACAGCTTACAACGAAGGTCCTGCTCTTAGGGCTACTTATCATACGATAATCGAATCTCTTAAAGCGGCAAATATTACCGACTATGAGATTTTAATTCTGACTTGTACTAGACCCGACGGGACTCATGATGGGACGCCTGATATCGCCGAAGAAGTCGCAAAGAGCGACCCTCGAGTGGTTCACTATGCCGATAATTTTCTTTCACCACTCGGCGATCAGTACTGGCGAGGAGTCCAAAAGGCTACCAAAGAATATGTTATGTGGTTAGCAGGTAGCGATCTTATTTTTGGTAACTCCATCACCGAGGTTATGAATCATATAGGAGAATCTGATTCAATAATTACTTACACTAAAAATACAGAAACAAGGCCTTTGCTAGCTAGGATTGTTTCTCGAGGTTTTGTCACTCTCTGTAACGGAGCTTTTGTTCTAAGATTCCGTTATTATAACGGAATGTCGGTCCATCGACGCGACCTCTTGATGAGGATTCCTTGGTCAGCTCAAGGTCATGCCTATATGGCAGAAACCATTATTTACATGGCTAAGTCAGGAATAAAGATCAGAGAGTTGCCTATGGAACTCAAACCCACAGATCGAAAAGGGAAAGCCTGGAACTTAAATAGCGTTAAACAATCAATAAAAAGCCTTTCTGTTCTTTTTTGGGAAGTCCAAATTAAAGGTAAAAAAATAACCGCAGCCTAAGTAGCTGCGGTTTGTGCTTTTAATTCGAGAGATAGCTCAAGAATATATTCTTTGTGCATGTGATGAGCTTGAGAATGACTTGGATATATCCCATTCCTAACATCAGAAATCCATTGTTTGAAAAGATGGAAGACGTTGTCTCCAACTGTTTGTGCGGAAAGTAATCGATACTCTGGAATGTAAATCGGTTTTTTATTGAAACCCTTGTATAGCCCCAAAAGGTCATAGCTTATAAGCAGTTGTCCGTCTAAATTCTTTCCCGAACCTATTCCATAGACCGGAATACTTACATTCTCTCTTATAATTGTAGCGACTTCTTCTGTGACCCCCTCAAGAAGGAGAGCAAAGATGCCTTCGTCTTCTAATACTTTTGCAGTCTTAATTAATTCGCGCGCACTTTCTAGGTTTTTGCCTTGAATTCTGTGCCCGCCCATTTCATGGATCTTGTGTGGATTAAGGCCAATGTGGCCCATAACCAGTACTTCTGCTCTGACAATGGCCCTGATTCTTTTAATGAGGTTCAAGCTCGCTTCGCACTTTACGGCTTCGCAGCCCATCTGAATAAACTTGCAGGCATTGGAAACAGCGGACTGGTCAGATGATTGGTAAGACCCAAAGGGCATATCGCCAACTAAAAATGATTTACTGTTGCCAGCTCTCACAAGAGAGGCATGGTAAAGCATATTTTCCATAGTGACCGAAAGAGTATTTTTTTTACCCTGCGCTGTCATACCTAAAGAGTCTCCGACAATGATTATCTCAAGTCCCGCTTCTTGTCGTGAATACTAAGCATTGAAACGCGCTTTTCTTCTTCTTTCAATTTACGAAGAGTAAGAATGGTTACTCTTTCCATTGTTAAGGAATGTGTTGAATGTACCACGAGACACATAAAAGTCAATCAAAAAGCTCGCCTTGGCGAGCTAGATACCTTCTCTTTCTTTTTGAGTTGATTTTCTCTGTTTTACAAGCATTAATTTTTCAAGAATCTCTCGATCCAAGAGTGGATGCTGGTCTTCCAGTGAGCGCCCGAACTCTAAGCGGGGGGCGATCCTTTGATCTTCATCCAGCATTACATTACAAAGAACTGGTCCAGGTGTTGTGAGGCAGTTTTGGATAACTATGAGTTCCTTTTGATTGTGAATGCAGAAGTCTGGGATATTATATGCATGGGCAATTTCTTCAAAGTCAGGGGTGCTGTACCCATCTTTTCCTGAAACTGCAATGTTGCCGTGGAGTTTTGAATCTTCCATCCATGATTCAATGGTCTGTTTGATAATTCCATAGCTTCGATTATTAATGACAAAAATCTTTATTGGCAGATTGTGGTATCTAATGGTTTGCAATTCTTGGATATGGACTTGTAGCCCACCATCACCAATGATACAGACCACGGGTTTTCTGTCTGTTGCGAGGCAAACACCAATACTAGCAGCGAGAGAGTAGCCCATAGAGGACAATCCCATGTTCGAAAAAACACGCTGGTGGTTCTGCACTTGATAAGCCTGCATAGTCCAGATCAAGTTACCTCCGCAATCAGTTACTACAGGAACTTCGTAAGAAATTCGTGCTGAAAGAGCCTTCATAAAGACATAAACATTAACAGATCCTTCTTGTCGCCAGTCTGTCTCCAGAACATCTGGTAATGAACCTCTGTATAAAGATACTTGCGAAAGCCAGGGAGAAATACTAAGTGGGCCAATGGGTAACTCTATAAATTTGCTTAAGAAGGTTCTTAGGTCGCTGTGAATGGGGAGATCAATCTTTACTCGACATCGATCAATTTCAAAGCGATCAATGTCTACCATAATTTTTGCCGCTTCTGGGGCGAAAGTTTCAGGCTCACCACCGGTGTGTCTGACATTAAGGCGAGCACCCAGAGCAAGTACTAAATCACTATTCTGAATAGTAAAGTTAGCTCTTCGGTTGCCATAACTTCCGATGTTTCCACAATAATAGTGGTGGTGATAAGGAAGCACATCCAATGCAGACCAAGTAACAACTGTAGGAATTTGCAGTTTTTCAACTAAATATCTTGCTTGATCCTGAGTTTTAGAAATATTGATACCACCTCCGAGTAATAGCACCGGCCGTTTTGCCTTTTGCACAAGACTCCAGGCTTCTTGGATCTGCTGATCTAGATTAGGAGATGATTCTTGTGGAGTTAGAGACCACTCAAGTCCCGATAAGTTTTCTGGCTTGATTTCAGCTTTTTGAACATCCAGAGGAATATCCAGCAGCACCGGTCCTGGTCTACCGCTTGTAGCCATGTGAACCGCCTGCTCTAGATAGAACCTGATTTTATTGGGATCCTCTACGTATTGGGCATATTTGGTCAAGGATTGGACAATTGTGACAATATCAACAACTTCTCGGCCGGCTGGATCTCCTTTGGCTCGATTCCAACGTGAACGGTTAACTTGTCCGCAAATAAAAATTACTGGGATAGAGTCGTTATAGGCACCACTGATTCCATTGAGAAGATTAAGCGCTCCCGGAGCGTTAGTGGTAATTACCGCCCCTAGTCCATTAAATCGAGCATAGCCTTCGGCTGCCATTGCTGCCACTTGTTCATGGTGAACCGGGATATGATGCATCCTTGGTTCTTCAAAAAAAGAATCAATAAGGTTGACCGCGTACCCTCCCGTAACCACGAATACGTGTTTTATCCCTAAATCGGCTAGATAGTGGATAACAAAATCAGATAGTTTCATTGTTAAGGTTCGCTGGATTATTTTACCACAAAAAGTGCCTTGGTCAATAAAAAGTGGTCCGCGATGGACCACTAATAAAAGTAGATTGTTTTAAAAAGTTTAGTAACTGTTTTTGAGACACTTAGGATATTATCAAATTTTAGAGCGCGTGTTTTGCCATATGATCTTCGACCCCTCGTATAAAAAGGTGCTTGGGCATAGGGAAGATTGCGCTTTTTTATTAAGGTTACAAGAATCTCTGCCATATAAGCAAAATCTGTCGTATTCAGATTTAAGCTTCTAAGCAACGCTGTTGGAATTATCGTTGTGCCATTGTAATAGGTTAGGTCTAGCCTAAAGACAAGATTCATAAAAGCTGTAAATGATTTTGAGATGACTCTGCGTTGCCATGGGCGGCGACTCATATCATCTTGATATCCAATAGCAATCCCTCGATCCGGCAGCGCTTTAACAAGATTCACAATTGAATCTCCGTGAAGAGTATTTTTGCCAGGAACCATACACACATAATCAAGTTGAGCTTTTGCAACACCTTGCCAGTATTTATGTCCAAGATTTACATAACCGTTATTGTGTATCACTTTTATCTGTTGGTTGAACACAGATAACTTATCCGCAATTTGTGGAGTTCCATCATTGGACCCATCTTTTTCTAATGAATCTACTATGATAATTTCCCAGTCAGTTACTAGGTCTCTGAGTAAGACGACCTGAGACATGACATAAGAAACTGTGTCCATCAGATTACTTTTTTCTTTATGGGCAGGAACTATAATACTTAAAGTGTAACCCATTGTTAATGAACTCTGTTTTTTATAATATAATTTTTGGCTATTGTCCAATTGGTTATATTTTGCTACCTTCTAGGACAAGTACCTAAACAATGGAAAGAGAATTTAATCCTCAATTTGATAGTCAAAAAATTACCTATCATCCAGATTGGATTAAGCGTTGGCACGAAGATCCTTTTTCTGTGCCCCCGATTTATATCGAGGTGTCTCCTATCGGATCCTGTAATCATCGCTGCACTTTTTGCGCCAAAGACGTTATGGGCTATCCTGACCGCAGTTTGAGTATTCTGCAACTAACCTCGTTTATTAGGGAACTTGCAGCCTTAAGAGACAAAGATCCTCATGGTCTGGGCGTGAAAAGTTTAATGTTTGCTGGCGAGGGGGAGCCGACTTTACACAGAGAATTATCATCTGTGATTAATATGGCTGCACGAAGTGGCATTGAAACAGCACTGACCACCAATGCCACAGGGTTAACGAGAACATTTTGTTTTAAATCTCTTAAGTATCTGTCCTGGATCAAAGCTAGTATAAATGCTGGCACCAAAGAAGGGTATACACGTATTCATCAGGCCAAGCCTTATCATTGGGATATTGTCTGGAAAAATCTTGCACGTGCGGTAGAGATGCGGAATAAGTACAGTTTTGATTGCGAAATTGGGTGCCAGACTGTTCTTTTGGTTAATGACACGATAGATGTGAGCGGTGATGTCGTTCCATCAAACTGGCGAGAAGCGCCTCTGCTCGCACGCAAAGCCAAAGAAACGGGACTGGATCATGTGGTAATTAAGCCTTATGGCCAGAATCCTTATAGCTCTGGAAGTATGGGGAGGTATGGATTGATGACTTATAAGAATATTACCAAAGAGCTAGAAGAGATTGAGAGTCAACTTAGAGAAATGGAAACTGAAACATTTAAAGTTGTTTTTCGCTGGAAGGCATTCCTGGATCATCAAGAGGATGACCGCAAATATGAGAAGTGTCTGGCTACGCCAATGTCATGGGCCTACCTTCAGTCAGACGGTATGATCATAAGTTGTGCTGCCCACAATAGTAACCCAGATTTTGATCTTGGTAACATCAATGAAAAAACCTTCAAAGAAATCTGGTGGGGAGAAGGGCGAAGGAAACACATCGAGTTTATGAAAAATTTTGACATCTCTGTCTGCCGTAAAAACTGTCGTATGCATAACGTGAACGAGGCTCTTGAGGGTCTTAGGGCTCACAACTCCGAGCGATTGGGATCTGAATTAATTCAAATTCAACAAGGGCAAGCACCCAAGAACGTTAACTTTATTTAGAAATGAGTGAGCTAATTTTAGTTCTGGGGGTCCAACTCTCTGGTAAGAGTCGTCTTAGTTCAGAGTTGGCAAAATTTACCCAATATACTAGATTCTCCATTGATGGCTTGCGGTTAAATATGTATGGATATCTTTCCTCTCCCAAAGACTGGAATTCTATAATGCAAGATATTCATAACCGAGAAATAAAAAAAGCTTATGACGTTCTTTTTCAAACGATAGGACATAATATTAGATTAAACTACCCTATTATAGTTGAGATGCCCCATCTCGGGAGTAGGGAAGAGGAGTTAATTTCCCAGGTTCAAGCCTACCAAACCCATCTAAAGATTATTTGGTGCCATATTTCTAAAGATAGCGACGAAGAAATTTGTAGAAGGATTAGTAATCGATCCGCGGATCCTTCAGAACCCCAGATTCGGTTAGAAGATTATAGAATGTTTAAAGAAAGAATAAGAAAACCAGCATGGCCTTGTCTCGAAATTGATACTTCTCGTCCTTTTGAAGAGTGCTTAAAAGACACGATAAATTACATACAAAATCAGTCCTCATTTAGATGAGGACTTTTAATTAAAGGCACCCGCCTTCATCATTTTTACATACCTGATTAGTATTATTTGTTATGTAAGGTAATTGTTAATGCTCATGGTTGGCTGCGCACCAAACGTGTCTATTAACCAATTTATATGGCAGAGAATTTACGATGTCCAAAATGTGGTTATGAAGCTAAAGATGACAATGACCGCAAAAATCACATGAAAACCCATGGTGGTCCTGAAATGGGTCGAGGCGAAGAAGGTGAACAACAGAGATAACCTCGAAAACTCCCCGCTAAGAGCGGGGAGTTTTGTCTTTTCTATTTCATTAAGTGTGATAGCTTTATAGCTATGGATTCAGTAATTGCTATTATCAAAAAAAGCCCAATTACTATTGTTGCTCAGTTTATAGTCACAGAGCTGCTAGCAACTGCCGCGTTTATTCTTGCTAGTTCACTGGCTTATTATGCTCAAATTTATAGATCTTTTTCTATTGCACATCTAGTTTCCTTCCAGATTGCAGAGTTGGTTTTTGTTTTTGTGTGTCAGACCATTCTTTTGCTATATATTTTTGCCAGGTGGCACAGAGAATGCTTTATATTTGTGGCCCAGGGGATTATTTTTCAAAAAGGAGTTTTCTCAATTGAAAAGAATCTTGTTCCGTACTCTAATATTAAAGAATCAGTGGTGTCCCAGTCTTTTCTGGGGAAGTTTTTAAAATATGGAACCTTAAATCTAAGCCTGAAATCTGGGAATTCCATAGCAATTCATTTCCTGTCTGAACCCAGAGAGTTTTTAAAGTTAGTTAGCCACGCTCGACACAATACTCTTTTGCCTAGCGCTTTGGTTCCTCATACGCCACTTCCTTTACCCCAACTATTAGCTAGCGAAGAGCATCATAATCTTGAATTTAAGACCACATTTCGCTGGGATATGCGCGAGCAGAAGATAAATCGGAGCTTGGAAAAGGCAACCATGAAGACAGTGGCTGGTTTTTTAAATAGTAATGGCGGGCAATTACTAATTGGTGTGGATGATAACAAAATTCTTGTGGGGCTGGAGCATGATTTTGCAACTCTGGGTAAACCTAATTCTGATGGATTTGAAAATCACTTTTCTCACGTCTTCAATACAATGATCGGCCCTTCTTACCGGCAGTATGTAACTATCCAAGTTGCTGAACACGAAGGGAAGCATTGCGGATTAGTCACCGTAACTCCTAGTTCGTCGCCGGTTTATTTAAAAACTGATAATAGTGAGGAATTCTTTATTCGCACCGGCAATGGTACAACCTCTCTCAAATTAAGCGAGACACAGTCTTATATTCAGAGTCGATTTCATTTATAGCCTTATCCACTTATATTTGTTCTTAGGGCCTGTATAATGTAAGTATGTCTTCTAAGGTATTCTCTGCATTGTTCATAATCGTTACTACGATCGTCTTTTACACAGCGCTTATATTAAATGTGGAGTATTTTAGAACTCTCGCTCAGCTTGGTATTCGTTTGAGCCAGCAGTCTCCAGCATACGAGGCTTCGTTTGCAGATATTCTTAACTTAATTAGATAAAGTATGGAGTTTAAAGCATTACTAAAAAAAGCACGTTCTATCAAAGGTGCTTATGAGGAGTTTAATCGAAGAAGCAGAAAACCCAACTGGACTATCACAGAATACGTCGAAGGGTTGGTAGGTGATGTTGGGGATTTGGCAAAGCTGACTGCTGCTTGGCGCCGAAAAAAACTTAAGGCTGACTATAAAAAAATATGCCATGAACTGGCTGATTGTTCTTGGTCTTTAATGGCTATCGCAGATGAGTTGGAAATTAATTTAGAACACGAAGTGCTTATTAATTTAGACTATCTAGAACAGAAACTTTACGAGGCATCAAAAAAGAAAAAATAACATTTCACTCAAACTCCATGCCTAGCGGCTATGCTCTCCGGAACAATAACATGCGGAACTACGGGTCCCATGCTCGCCTTAGGCGAACATGTATAGATCTGTAATTCTCCGAAGCATATGCCAACCGTAATTAATAATCCGCCAACCAGAGATGATGGCAACGCTGCAGGAGCAATTGTTACTGGCGTTGTGATCATTGTGCTTGTGGTCCTATTCTTAGTGTATGGATTGCCAAGAATTCGCGGTACCGGTGGATCTCAAGTGAATATCCCAGATACTATCAACGTTAATACCTCGGGTAACCCTAGCCAGTAGTTCATAAATGATTCATGCGTCGGTCTAATAATTAACCTAATAAAATTATTAGACCGACCATGCGCATTCACCACTCGCTTTATTTTTTTATATTGGGAGCCCTGGTTCTGTCCTTTGCCAGAACCAGCGAAGCCGCTGTGGTTAATAGCGTAAATTTTACTTCTCTAAGCAGTGGTTCCTTCCGAGCTGATTCTGGTGACAAAAAAGACGAGGATTTAAATAAAGAAAACAAAAAAGATAAAAAAGAAGAAGATCCACTAGATCCCTCTCCTACTTTTAGCCCCGATCCTACTCCGGTTTCTACAAGCACGCCGTCTCCTACACCCGTTTCCACTCCCGTTTTAACACCAACTCCTACACCTCTAATTGTGGCAATACGCCGAGAGGAGATTTCTAATAAAATCAAAGCCGCTACAAACCAAATCGGGCAAACTGCCCAGGCATCGGTAGAACGAAGCGTGGCGATATTGGATAACTTTACTCCTTCTTCAATTTACAACTCTCACGGATTAAACCCCAAGGTTTCTCGGTTGGGCTACTTGGTGGGTGCAATCTTGGGAATGTTGGGGTTTATGTTGTTGGTTAGACCTAAGCAATAATGAGCCATGAATTATAGAACTTTGGGCGCCTTGTTGCTAATTGCTTCACTCCTAGTGACTGCAACGGTGGCCTATCACAATAATCAACGCAGCCGTGAGCCGATCATCTTTTCTTCAAAAGAAGTTTTGAGTTCTCTCTGGAGTAATTATAAAAAAACCTATGTGGATGTTTCTGGCTGTACAGTAGATCCATCAAGAGAAAACGCAACCACTTCCGAAGGTCAAAGCTATACGATGCTTAGAGCGGTTTGGTCAGATGACAAGGATACGTTTGATCTTAGTTGGCAGTGCGCTAAGACTAAACTTCAAAAGCCCAACGCTTTATTCGCCTGGTTATATGGTAAAACTCCGCAAGGCAACTATGGAGTTAGAACGGATATTGGCGGCAACAACGCGGCTAGTGATGCAGATTCTGACATAGCCTTAGCGCTGCTATTTGCTTACGAGAGATGGGGAGATTCAACCTACTTGTCCGCTGCTCGTCCAATTATTCAATCTATTTGGAATAATGAGGTTATCTCTATCAAGGGTGTGCCATATCTTGCTGCTAATGACCTTGAAAAAAGAGAAACAGATACAGTCGTGGTGAACCCTTCGTATTTTGCTCCTTATTCATACAGGATCTTTGCAACCATGGATCCGGCTCATAATTGGAGCGGGTTAGTTGATTCTTCGTATGAGGTTCTTCGTGTGAGCATGGCCGATGGCTTAGATAAAAATCATACAGTAGGGCTACCTCCAGATTGGGTATTGATCGATCCTCAAAGCGGAGAAATTAAGCCAGGTAATGTTGGGACTCTGACCACCAACTATAGCTTTGATGCCATGCGAATCCCATGGCGAATCGCTCTTGATTGGCAGTGGAACGAAGATCCTCGCGCTAAAGAAACTTTATCTGAGATGGAATTTTTGCAGAAGCAATGGTCTTCTCAAAAAGAATTAGTGGCAGGGTATACACACGATGGAAGCCAAGCCCTTGATTTTGAAGCCCCTGCCATGTATGGAACCTCAATAGGATATTTTCTGACTACTAACGCCCATCAAGCAACATCTCTATACAATGCAAAGCTAAAAACTCTGTATGATCCTGATCATTACTCTTGGAGACAACCATTAGGATACTACGATGACAATTGGGCTTGGTTTGGATTAGCTATGTATTATCATTCATTGCCAAATTTGGCGGAAGGGTTAGTGGGTCCGCAGCATACTAATATTGGATTATCACGACCATGAAAAATATAGAAAACAAAAAAATACTTTTTTTAACCGATTCAGTTTCTAAGCCTTTGTTATTGGTTAATATTCTATTAGCTGGGTTATATTTTTTGCTTATAAGTTTTTGGTTTCCCAAGGGAAATATTTATTTATTTACCCTTCTTATCCTTGGAGAAATCTACCATGTCTGGCAGATCTCAACATACATTCATACAATCTGGGGAGTAGGCCCAAAGCATCGGTTTAGCTCTAAATTTGAGGAGCGAGTGGATGTATTCATCACGGTAGCGGGAGAACCAGTTGAAATAGTCGAAGAAACTGTACGTGCGGTTAAAGCTATGGCCTATCCTCATTTCAATGCTTATATTTTAAATGATGGATATGTGGCTAAAAAAGAAAATTGGCAGGAAATTGAGGAACTGGCAAAGCGTCTAGGAGTGTTTTGTATTACCCGAACAATCCCTGGCGGGGCAAAAGCTGGTAACATCAATCACGCCTTAGCCCGCACTAACAGCCCTTATGTTGCTGTGTTTGATGCTGACCATGTTCCTTATCCTAATTTTTTGGACAAGATGATGGGATACTTTGTAGATTCTCAGGTTGGATTTGTGCAGTCTCCGCAATACTATAAAAATCATGATAAAAATTACATCACACAAGGAGCTTGGGAGCAGCAAGAATTATTCTTTGGCACTATTTGTCCAGGGAAAGATAGATTGAATGCTACGTTTATGTGTGGCACTAATATGGTTATACGCCGCTCTACATTAGAAGAAGTCGGTGGGATTTGTGATAAAAATATTACTGAAGATTTTTTAACCTCTCAATTTATTCACGAAAAAGGCTGGAAATCAATTTATGTTTCAGAAGTCTTGGCGGAGGGGCTGGCTCCTGAAGATATGCAATCTTATTGTAAGCAGCAATTTCGCTGGGCGAGGGGAAGCCTAGAATTAATTTTCAAATATAATCCTTTGTTCAGAAAAGGTTTAACCTGGAACCAGAAGATTCAGTATCTATCAGCCTCTTCGTACTGGCTTTCCGGGCTTGTGGTGTTAATGAATGCGCTGTTTCCAGTTATCTTCTTTTTCACGGGAGCAATTCCTTTCCAGGTCTCGACAATGCTTCTGGCTTTGATATTTCTCCCATACATATTTTTAACGGTATATATTTTGAGACGATCCACTGGATACCGTTATACATATAGGGCCGTATCTTTTTCCATGGCTGCCTTTATGATTCATATCCAAGCAGCCATAGCAGCATTATTCGGACTAAAAAATACTTTTACCATTACATCAAAAAAGGGGATCGAAGGGAGATTCATCAGACTTATTATTCCGCATGCTCTATATGTTGCTTTTGTGATTATAGGACTTGTTATCGCTATTATGCGCGAGGGTCTCAATGCCTCGGTCGCATCCAATTTTTCTTGGGCACTATTTAATATTGCTGTGTTTATACCGTTTATGATAGCAGTGGTTCCGGAGTTAGAAGCATTTTTGAAAACAACTCCGCCTCTTGAAGATTCTCAATACGCAGAGATGCGCAAAAATAACTAATGTCATTGAAACCTAGCCAATTTTATCTCAGAACCGTTGATCGACACACCGTGTTTATTTTAGCGATGCTGATGGTTGGAGTAACCCTTTTTTCTATCTTCGTATTATCTCACCAGAGCTTGCGGCTGGACGAAGCTCAAAGTCTCTGGCAATCAAGCCATAGTCTTTCTGGAATCTTACGTTTGGTGGGAGGGGATGTTCATGTCCCTTTGCACCACTTTATTCTTCACTTCTGGGAAAAACTAACAGGCAATAGCGTGGCGACCACTCGTGATTTATCGCTTGTATTTTTTATCCTCACCATACCTATGGTGTACATGCTTGGAAACTTAACCTTTAGTCGCTCGGTCGCTTTATTCTCAGCTATTTTGTTTGCATTCTCACCATTCTTAAACTGGTACGGGAGTGAGATACGTATGTATAGCTTGCTTGTGTTTCTAACAGTTTTAAATCAATTCTTTTTTGTTCTGATGTATAAAAAGCGCCCCGTATCCAGCGGTATATGGATTGGATATGGACTTAGTGCGGTGCTGGGGATATATACTCACTACTTCTTTGGATTCATACTGGTAACACAGGCGATCTTTTATTTTATATATTCCGGGTTGTTTCCTCGAGGGACGCTTCGCAACTTGATCATGGTCGCCTTTGTAATAGTGGTAGCTCTTGCCCCGTGGCTTTACTATGTTTATCATCTGCAAGCATTAGCTAATAGTCAGCCACATCTTGATCCTCCGACTACAATCAATCTATTTAACACCTTCTCTCAATTTATTTTCGGCTTTCAGAACGATCACATAAATACTCTTATTATTTCTCTCTGGCCGATCTCTGTTCTTTTGGCTTTCCTAACTTTAAAAAAGGAGTCGCTTGTATTGCCAGATGTTACATACTTTTTAATGACTGCTCTTGTGCCTACGGCCGCAGCTTTTGTTATAAGTGTTTTGTGGCGTCCTTTGTTTTTGTCTCGATATCTAATAGTGGCGGTACCCTCTTTGTATTTGTTTATTAGTTGGGTGATTTCTCAATATCCGAGGGTGATAGCTAAGATGTTTAAAATTGGACTTGTTGTTGTTATGGGCGTGATGCTTATTCAGCAGGGTTTTAGTGCCTATACTCCGGTAAAAGAAAATTTTAAAGAGGCAACTGACTATTTAAATGAAAATGCTCAACCTCAAGATATCGTGGCTATCTCGGCGCCGTTTACTATTTATCCAATAGAGTATTACTATCGTGGGCCAGCAGCAGTTACAACTATTCCTGATTGGGATCGCTTTGATCCGGGAGCCATCCCCGCTTTTTCACTATCTGACCTAGAAGCAGAGATTAATAATATGAAAGATCACCATGACCGAATTTGGGTTCTGCTTTCATATGATCAGGGCTATCAAAGCGACGTCGAAGATTATTTTGATAATCATTTTAAGCGTCTTGAGCAATTGGAATTTTCTCCTGGTCTAAGCCTCTCCTTATATCAGCTTCGATATAACATCTCACAAAAATAAATACGCCCTTGCGGGCGTATTTATTTTTACAGATTACCAGTGGGTGTTGCGAGCTAGGTCTAAACCATATTCTGGCCAGAAGGATCCAGCTGAAGGGCCACCGTTGCATTGTCCATCAGATCCTGATGGACCTCGGACCCATAGATAAGCATCTATTAGAGAGTTGCCGGTGTTTGTGGTTGGAGGAGTGCCTAATGCTCGACCCCATGGATTACACCATTGGTAGTCAGAGGTAGGGCCATTTCCATTTCGGCTTGTCTCAACAACGAAATGTTTGTTGCCTACTTTTGCAGAAATTAATTTTCCATAAGCGAGGCTGTCGCTATTGGTAAAGAAGTTAGAAACATTCAAGGAGAACCCCTGGGCTTCTGCGATATCCGCATTCTTTAATCGTTGCGTCATGATATCTGCGCTTTGCCAACCAGGATTTCCTGCATCCAGATAGACGCTGATATTGCCTTTTGCCCTTAGAACTTTAACTGCATCAGTTAATAATGCGAGACGACTTTGTTGATCTTGAGATGACAAACAATCTATCCCGGCTAATGCGTCTGGCTCAAGGAGAACCGCCGCTGCGTGGTTAGCAATTCCGTCAGCGAACGATCTGATCCAATTTTTGTATGCATCAGCGGTCGCTGAGCCTCCAGCTGAGTAGCTGCCACAATCGCGGCCAGGTATGTTGTAGGCAACAAATACTGGGTAAGCACCTTGTGCTTCGATTGTTGCGACTGTGTTTTTAACATCTTGATATACATTATTATTCCAATTACCAAACCATTGAGTTTCTGGCTGTTGAGCAATCTTGTTCATCAAGGCTGAGTTTGTCGCGTCATAAGTTCTGTGGTCATTAACCCAGCGCTGCGGATCAGAGTTTGGATTGACGTATAGTTTTTTGCCAGCCATAGGATTGCTCGTAGTTGGAGCTGGCGTCGGTGTGGCTTGAACTAACAACGTTGATATCGCAAGGGGTGTAGTGGTTGGGGTCTCTACGACCAAAGGAGTTGGAGCTGGCGTTGGCGCCACTACGAACGTTGAAGCTATAACTAAAGGCATCGGTGTAGGTGTTGGGCTCGAAGCAACCTTTAATGTAGCGGCTAGGGTTGGAGTAGAAGTTGCTATGGGGGTTGGTGTGGCTTTAGGAGTAGTAATTACCGGAATAGAAACAGGCGTTGGTGTCGGCTTTGGAGATGAATCCGTGTAAATACGAACAGGCGTTTGGGCTAATATCTGTCCGGACCAAGCTACCGCAATAAAATTAAGCGTGTAGGGACCGTTTCCTTTCCAATTCCATCCCGAAAGGTCTACCATTATCTCTTTGTGGGGATAATCGGAGTAATTGTTGTCCATCCAGTTCCACTGGCCATTATCCACCTGCCAAAACATCATATACTGCTCAATAGATAAGCCTTGAAGCATGGCTTTAAAAGGAACGGAGCCATGAAGTTGAATATCTTGCGCTGGCCACCAGACTTCAACTGGTCCAGCAGCATTAACTGAACTAACCTTCGTCATAAATAGAGCGCAGACGATGAGCGCGATTGTAAGTTTGCTTTGGATATTCATTACCCTCCTCAAGAAACTTATTCATGAATCACCATCGGTGAAAAATGCTGAAATTTGCTTGAATAAATAAACAATAAAAGTATGTAATTGTATTTCATTTCATGAATTTAAAATGAAATGTTGGGGTAATGTTATCAGAGTCAGACTCCTTGTCAACCTGTGGATTTTTCTGTTCACAAGGGATTCATAGCGCACCTTTATAGTCGCTGTAAGTAGTTGGGTTAACAATACTTTTCGTAATAAAACGCAGATAACGGAGTTGCTGCGTATTATTATGTCAGTATCGTAATTATGCCACGACAAAATAATGGTGGAGGCAAGTCAGGTGGACGACGCGGAGGCCGCGGACGCCAAGGCGGACGAGGTGGTCAGGGCGGACAAGGTGGACGAAGTAACGGTGGACGCCAAGGCGGACGAGGTGGTCAGGGCGGACAAGGTGGAGAAAATCAAGAATAGGCACTCAAACAAAGTCGCCGCTCTCGCGGCGACTTTTTAGTTCGGACAAAAACACAAAACACGCCGGGATATCTCCCTCCCAGTTTGGTAAGGATATCCACGGCGTGTCTTGCTATCACCATAAAATGTAAATTGAGTATTGGCCGGAATACGTCCGACCTCCCATTGGGTACTTTCAGAAGGTTCTGGATAAATAATAATTAAAGGGAATGAAAAACTTATGAACGAGGATAATCTTTTGGATTGAGTTTTGGTAACGAAACTAATACCGTAGTTCCTTTGCCCAGCTTGCTGTGAACTTCTATCGTTCCTTTATGACGATCAACAATTTTTCTTACAATAGTTAAGCCTAAACCAGAACTCCCTTTTTCCTCTTGGGTGCGGGATTCACCAGCTTTATAAAAAGGACTAAAGATATTAGGTAGATCTTTTTCTGCAATTCCAACTCCGTTGTCTTTTACTCTCAATTCAAGATGGTTCCCCTTGTCGCAGACTTCAATGGTCACGCGACCATGGGGTTGAGTATAGGTTACCGCATTTTTAACCAGGTTGATTGTCAACTGCTCTAGTGCTGTTGGATTGCCCAAGACAAGCCCTTCTTGAGATGCGGTTAGTTGTAATTCAATTGCTTTCTTTACTGCTAAACTTTGGGATTTATTTGTTATATTTGTGACTAGATCTGAAAATTTAATAGCTGAAAATGGAATTTCAGTAAATCGGTTGTCATAGTAGGAGAGACTTAATAGGTTCTCAATAATCTTGGACATACGATTCATCTCTTCTAGATTGCTTTGCAGGGTTGCATGAGCTTCGCTACTTGTAATATGCTCTCCGTCTAAAAGCGCAACTTCCGAATTAGTTTTCATAATAGCTAAAGGAGTTCTCAACTCATGAGAGGCGTCAGCGATGAAACGTTTTTGAGCTCGAACAATCTGGCGTATAGGAGAAAGGGTTCTTCCTCCTATAATAAAGCTTAAGCCAACTAAAGCTAGGGTAAGCATGCCATAAAGGATTATAGTCATGCGCTGCAACCCCTCATTAATTTGATGAATGATCTGTGTTTTAAGAACTGGGTCCAAGTTGGTGGTTATACTATTCTCAATAACACCCACTCTCGTATACATCAGCACTTCATTAGTGATCAAAAACACAAGACCTATAGCAATCGTATAAAAAAGAGTTAACTTAAACCGGGCGTTAACGAAGGGGTCATCTTTTAATTCTGTACCCCACCCCACGAATTGTTTCCAAAAGTTTGTCATTATTGTCTCCGTCTATTTTTTTGCGAAGGTTTTTCATGTGAACATCTACGACGTTGCTGAATGAGTCAAAGGCAAAGTCCCAGAGATGGTCAAGAATCTGCTCTCGAGTCATAACCTGATTGGGGTGGCGCATAAGATATTCCAGAAGACCAAATTCTTTAAGAGTAAGAGGAATCTCTCTTTCTTGGCGGTATACTTTTCGGGTTGAAGTATTGAGCCTCAAATCTTTAACCATAAGTTCTGTAGGAAGCGTCTGTTCTGGCCGTCTCATCAAAGCGCGTATGCGAGCTGTGAGTTCTTGAAGAGAGAAGGGCTTAACTAAGTAGTCATCTGCGCCTGAGTCTAGAGCTAATACTTTATCTTCAGTTGCATCCCGAGCTGTTAATACCAATATGGGGGTTATAATATCTTGAGCTCTAACATTCCTACAGATTTCAAAACCATCTTTCTTTGGAAGCATAAGGTCTATAATAAAGACATCATAGTCTTTGTGGCTGACCTCTATGCGTCTCTGACCAGCTTCACCGTCTAACACGTAGTCAACGGCGTATCCTTCCTTCTCAAGCCCTTTCTTCAAGGATTGGGCCAATTTCTCCTCATCTTCTATAATAAGTATTCTCATGGGTATAGGTTAGTTTCTGACATTTTCATTATTTTCTGGTGAAGAAATTATGAAGTTGTCTTATTATACAACATTAGTTTATAAAGTCAAAGCCCCGATAATTCGGGGCTTTACTATTTTTTAATATTTAAATTTTCTAAATAAAACTAAAAATACTTGATCGTAACCACCTTATGATTTTTAAGGGGGATTTAATTACTTTTTTAACAGAACCTTCTTGGCTTTGTGTCTTAGCTTCTGGCTTTGAGCCATTCTTTATAATGGGTTTAAGGGTCGAGGCAGGAGAGGTTTTGGCCGATTTGCCTGGAGTGATAGTTACAGTTGAGTGACCCTCTGCCTCTTTGCGATTCTTTATTTCTTCTTGTTGAGCTTTTCGGGCTTCTGGTCCTGTGGTGGGAATAGATTTTTCTGCTAAGGCAAAAAGAGGGAAAAACGCCAGAGAGGCGATAATTAGAGATTTCTTCATATAAAACAAGAATACCATTATTAATTAAAATTTAATCCACATTGTATTGTATGAGGCCTATGGCAAAAAACCATAAAACACAGGAGTTTAGGGAGCGTACTTTAGGTTACATTATGGGAGCACTGGGATTGGTGGTTGGGTTAGCTTGGAACGACGCAATCACTTCTCTTATTAATAAGCTCTTTCCGGTAGATCGGAACGGTATTATTTTAAAATTTGTTTACGCCGCTCTGCTAACCATAGTGGTCATCATGGTTTCATGGCGCCTTACGCGAATGATGGCAGAAAAAGATAGTTAATAAGATCCGTTGCAAAGTGTATTTGGGTTGCTATACTTCCATAAGAAATTAATTTTTTTATTATGGATCAACAACCAGAAGTTTCTTTAGACATCTCTCGATTTATTTTACCTGGCGCAATTGTATTGGCCGCACTAATGATTAGTGGTTCAATTCTTTATACTAAAATTGAATCTTCGGGACAGTTGGGAGCAGCTATTGGTGATGATAATAATGCGGTTATAGAAGTTTCAACTGATGATGATCAAGTATTGGGCGATCCCAAAGCCCCCGTTACTATTATTGAGTTTAGCGATTATCAATGTCCTTTTTGCCAAAGCTTCTGGCATGATACCTTTGGTGTTTTAAAGAGCACCTACATTGATACGGGTAAAGTAAAATTTGTATACCGAGACTTTCCGCTTTCTTCTATTCACCCAAGCGCCTTAGTCGCTGCTCAAGCTGCTAATTGTGCAAGAGAGCAAGACAAATATTGGCAGATGAGTGACAAGATATTCA
Source organism: Candidatus Parcubacteria bacterium (assembly GCA_019662005.1). Taxonomy (GTDB): domain Bacteria; phylum Patescibacteriota; class Minisyncoccia; order 2-02-FULL-40-12; family GWA2-44-9; genus JAIFWG01. Next base: position 7,750 of record JAIFWG010000005.1, on the reverse strand, counting down.
GCCAACAAGACAATCTTGGTACTGACAAAGATTTGGTTCGTTGGGGAGGCGAGATCGGTCTTGATACAAAAGCTTTGGCTCAATGCATCGCTTCTGGTAAATACACTAGTGAGATTGACCATGACCAACAGGACGGAATGGCCGCTGGGGTAGATGGCACTCCAACATTCTTTGTGAATGGAAAGAGGCTTGTCGGCGCCTTGCCATTCTCTTCATTTCAATCAGCTATAGAAAAAGAATTAAATAAATAATTTATGAAAACACTTACCGCAGTTGTTGTTGTAATTTTAGTAGTAATTGGTTTGTTTGTTTGGTATCGAGGGGGTTTGAATTTGCAGGTGAGCGTAGACACGTCTCCAACTGTCTCGCCAACCCTTTCAGCGAGTCCATCCGCTTCTGTCAGTCCGTCTTCAAGCGCCAGTCCAGCAGCTAGTCCAAAACAGTATCTAATTACCTATAATGATAGCGGATATTCTCCAGCCACTATTAATGTTCCACTTGGAGCAACAGTAACCTGGAAGAATAATAGCACCCACGGTATGTGGACTGCTGCTGATCCTCATCCTATTCATAATAGCTACCCCGAAGGCGGCGGCTGTATTAATAGTGATTTTGATGCTTGTAAGCAAATTCAGCCTGGTCAGTCATGGTCTTTTACCTTTAATCAAAAGGGAAGCTGGGGTTATCACAATCATGCCAAGAGCGCAGATAAAGGCGTAGTAGTGGTGCAATAGTTGCATTATTATAAGAAATAGGGTATTATTCCACTATTGTAGGTTTCTCTAAGTGTTTCCTCGGCGCGTAAGTTGCTAGTAGGAACTAGACGAGAGGTCGGCCTACTAGTAAATTTTGTCCGCGATCGAATTGGCTGGAAACAAAAATTAATTGTTTAAACTCAGTTCCAAGCGAGACAACAGCAAATGGCTAAGAAATTATATGTCGGTAACTTGTCTTTTGACACTACCGATGAAGAGTTGAGAGAAACATTCTCGAAAGCCGGAAACGTGGAGTCAGCATCTGTCTTAAAAGACAAAATGACTGGCCGATCACGAGGATTCGGTTTCGTAGAAATGTCATCTGATGAGGAAGCAGCAGCAGCTATTGAAATGTTCAATGGCAAAGAGCTCGGAGGCCGTACTTTAACGGTTAACGAAGCTCGACCTATGACTGAGCGTCCTCCTCGACGCGCCGGCGGCTTCAGCCGCGGTGGCGGACGTGGTGGATTCGGTGGAGGTCACAGCGACTACTAAACCTTAAATCAAAACCCGCCTTTACCGGCGGGTTTTGATTTGCAAAAGTTTGGTGTATAATCTTTCCAAGCTCTTTGAATATGCAAGAACAACGAGGCAGGATCACTGTTTTTACTGGCCCTATGTTTTCTGGAAAATCAACTTCTCTTATGGCGTATCTGGAAAAAAAGGAACGAGCTCACAAAAAAATACTTGTTGTAAAGCCGGATATTGATAACAGATTTGATCGGATGGGGGAAATTATTGCTAAAAAGAAAACTTCAGACAGATTTTCGCCTTGCGGATCAATGCCAGCATATCCCATCAAGGATGATCTTCATTTGTTATCCTTATTCACCGAACACAAGCCTGATGTTCTTGGTGTTGATGAGGCACAATTTTTTGGGGATTGGCTTGGAGTCACACTTCATCTTTGGAGGTTCACGACACATCTTGAGATCTTTGTAGCAGGACTGGATCTCGATGCCTGGCAAAAACCATTTGGTCCAATGCCAGAATTATTAGCATTTGCAGACGAGGTTCAAAAATTTACTGCAAATTGTTTTAGATGCGGACAAGAAGCGCAGTTCACACAGAAGCTTGGCGGTTCTTCTGACCGCATTGAAGTTGGTACTGATATTTACGAAGCTCGCTGTGCTCGCTGTTGGCACAAACCTGAATAGCATTGGAATTTCCAATGCTTTTTGTTTTAATACGAGAGTGAAAATGAATTTGCCTAAAAATGACGCAAAATATCATTGGACCCAGCATGTTACTGGCAAGATGTTATATTACGGTTTATCGGCAGATCGCATTAAGCGCGTGCTTAGAAATCCTAAGCGAAGCGAGACCGGAATTGCCCCAGAGACAATTGCTGTGATGCAGGAAGCGGGCACTCCAAAAAAGCCAAGCGAAATTTGGGTAATGTATGCTCAAAAGAGTCAAAGATCTAAAAATACATTAGAAAAAAAGAAGGTTATTATTACTGCTTGGCGGTATCCAGGAAAGAGTCCAATTCGGGATCAGATTCCAATTCCAAACGATATCTTAGAAGAACTAAAAAATATAAAATACTAATATGAAAATTAAAATAGGAATCATCGGTGTGGGGATGGTGGGAGACCCCATTCGGCGTTGGTTTGAGGAAGTTCAAGGCTACAAACGCGGCAAAGATCTGTTTTGTTATGATGCTGATCCTAAAAAAACTTACACTGACGATATTAATAAAGCCGACGTAATATTTGTAAGTGTACCTACTCCATCTAATCCCGATGGCAGCTGCAACGTGTCTATTGTTCAGAGTGCGGTGGAGTCTATAAATGATGGCAAAACTATAATTGTTAAATCTACTATTACGCCTGGCACGGTAGAAGATCTCCAAAAAAAATATCCCCGCAAAAAGTTTATTTTCAATCCTGAATTTTTAACTGAATCCCAGGTTTGGATTGATTATATTCGACCAGATCGTCAGATTCTTGGTCCAACAGCAAAAGGACAGATCGATGTTAAAGAGGTTTTGTCTTTATTGCCGCTCGCACCATTCTCTCGGCCATGGGCTTCTGATTATTCTAAAAAATCCATAAATGCAACCGAGGCAGAACTGGTTAAATATGCAAGCAATGGTTTTGGTTACATTAAAGTGATTTATGGAAACATCCTTGCGGATATATCACACGCTTTGAGCCAAAGATTTGCCCTAGAAAATATTAAATCTTCCGTTGATTATGAAAATATTAGAGAAGTTTTGTCAGCTGATCCACGTATCGGCCCGGCTTGGTTAAATGTTGAGCATGGATCATACTCCGGCGCCGGGGGATACTGTTTTCCAAAAGACATGAATGCGCTAATTGCTTTTATAGAAAAAGATTTAATTTTAAAACTCTCAAAGAAGCCTCAAAATAAAGGGGTTGTAGACTCTCTCAAAAAAGGAGTTTCTATATTAAAGTCTGTGAGAGATTATAATCGAGCATTGCTTAAATGGCAGGGGTTAACTGAACCAGAGGTCAGTAAACATAATCACGATTTAATCGTAAATAAACGAAAACCAATCAGAGTTAAAAAATAAAAAACGTCCTCCAGGGAGAGGACGTGCGGCGGAGGGGTGGAACCCCTCCGCCGGAAGGTGGCCGCGATGCGTCGCGCGCGGCCTGGTTGATGGTTGCGGCGGGTGCCTGTGGCGCCGTCGTCGCGCCTGTGGCTCGCGCCAGTTGTCAAAAGAATTCGCACTTCCGGGATTAACTTGCTTCGGGTGGGCTCCCGGTGGGCCCTACGTTTGCGTTTCCGTCTCGTACGCGGCGCCCAACATCGGGGCACCTCCTTTCCGATACGCGTGGGTTGGAATGGAGATCACCTAATACTTTAATTATAGCATACTTTTAGCTATAATGTCAATACTAGAAAAAACCTCAAAAATAGGCTAATATCAGCCCATGAGACGTATTGGATGTCATGTATCAATCGCCGGAGGGATAGCTAATGCTCCAGGGAGAGCCGCCGAATTAGGCTGTGAAGTGTTTCAGCTATTTACTCGTTCACCGCGCGGGGGAGCCGCACCTGCTATAACCCCTGAAGTTATCAAGGCCTTTAGGGAGGCAATGAAAGAGCATGGGCAAAAAGATTTTTATATTCATACCCCTTACTACATAAATTTTGCCTCTGATAAAAAACATATTCGCGAAGCTTCTATTAGGATTGTAAGAGAAGAACTAGAGCGGGGGAGCCTCATAGGAGCAAAGTATATTATGACCCACTTAGGAAGCGCTGGTGACTCTCCTAGACCAGATGCCATGCAGCTTGTGGCCGAAGGCGTAAAGGAGATACTCAAAGGCTATAAAGGCAGTACTGAATTATTGTTGGAAATTTCAGCTGGTTCAGGCAATGTAATCGGGGATACCTTTGAAGAGCTTGCGCAGATCATAGAAAAGTCTGGCAGCAGAGCAGGGGTATGTATTGATTCTGCTCACATGTTTGCTTCAGGATATGATATTAAAACCAAGGAAGGATTTAAGAAAACTTTAAAGACGATCTCTGATACAGTCGGCAAAAGTACTATTAAATTAATTCATGCCAATGATTCTAAGGTTGATTTAGGAGCTCGCCGCGATCGCCATGATCATATTGGTTATGGAAAGATAGGCAAAGAAGGCTTTGTCCATTTGATGGAAGAGTTTAAACTAGACTTCATCTTAGAGACGGAACATGATAAAGTTAAGGAAGATATTATAACTCTAAAACAGATCAGAAGCGCCGCATAAAGCGCATTTGACTGGTATAGAAAACTCTATGATGAATCATTTTGGTTACGGATGGGATTGGCCAATGGCCTGGGGACCGATTGCTGCACTGGGTATAGTAGGCGTCTCTATTTTTCTATTACTCTTAGCAGTCTGGTCTATATTCTGGAAAGGCTGGGCTCTGTGGCGGGCAGCTCGCAAGATGGATAAACTCTGGTTTGTTATTTTATTGCTTGTTAATACCGCAGGAATTTTAGATATCATTTATATCTACTGGATCTCAAAAAGAGATCGAAGCTAAGCTTTGTTAGACTCAAAGTCTTTGAGACATTTTTTCTTGAAACTCTGATACGTGCCGCGCGAAAGCGCGGCACGTATGTTTTCCAACAGATCGTTGAAAAACCACATATTGTGCATTAGGCACCAGCGCTGGCCCGCGGCATTGATATCGCGATCCTCGCTTTTAATTAAAGCCCTAATTTCTGATCGAGAAATTTTTTGGGAGCAGGTAGGGCACTTGCAGCCTTTTTCAATTACGCTTTGATCGCTTACGTATCTACCTTTTCGAATATCCATATGGCCCTTTTTAGTATAAAGACGGCCATGACGTGCTTCACGAGTTGGAATAACACAATCAAAGGTATCAACACCGTTATCTATGGCTTCCAATATATCTTCTACTTTTCCTACTCCAAGTAGGTGCCTTGGTTTTTCTTCCGGTAGGTAGGGTATAATCCATTTTAGTATTTGGGATATTTGCTTTTTGGTATAAGAACCGCCAATTCCAAAACCATCAAAACCCATAGCTCCGATTGATTGAGCACTTTGTTTGCGCAATTCAGGGAAAAGTCCGCCTTGAACAATCCCAAAAAGAATTTGTTTATTTTTCTTATTTAATTGATTCCTTACATGAGCTTTCAAACAAATCTTCGCCCAAGCATCGGTAAGTTCAACGGCTTTTTTATTGTATTCAAAATCATCAAGAGGAGAAGTTATGTGGTCAAAAGCAAAAATAATATCCGCTCCTATTTGGCGCTGAAGATTCATAGACAGCTCTGGCCCTAGAAAAACCTTCTTTCCTTTAAAATCAAAATGGACACCCTTTGAGGTAATCTTAATTTTACTTCTCTTGTAGCTTTCGTCAGCTTTGGAATCCCCAACCATAAATTTGCCGACCTTATTTTTATCACCAAAGGCCAGAGACAATACTTGAAACCCTCCACTGTCAGTCATGACCGGGATCTTTAATCCGAATGATTTATGGATCAATCCTTCCTTGAGTTTATTTTTCAAAGCTTTTTCCCAGAGGTGAAACGTATTGGCAATGATAAGTTGTGCGCCCGTACTTTTTAAATCCTTAGGAGAAAGATGTAAAAATCTTCCGTATGTTCCTACAAAAACATAGGAAGGAGTATTTACGATTCCATGCGGAGTACGCAAAATACCCAAGCGCGCTTGAGATTTTTTGTCTTTTTTTATAATTTCAAAATTTTTCATTTTGTAAAAAGCCCCTAGAGCGGGGCCTTTGTCTGATAATTTTCAAAGGTAACTGTGTAATGGCGGTAACTTTCGCCCACAAACCAATTAATAAAAGGTACGTTGCCTACGCTTTCAAAGTGGAAGAAAGCGGTACTAATTTTTGGCAGCCATGCCTCATAGAGATACTGCTGCTCATAGTGGATAGTAAGGTGGTATATCTTAGCCACTTTAATCGGTATGGTTTTGGTTAACCTGGCATCAAAGAATATGATGCCGTAAGTGTCATTGTCGACACACACCTCGCCTTTCATATTATTGAGAACTTTGTTTAAACCTTCTTCTTTCCAGGTGGATTCGAAAGGAGGTTTCAATTGTTCTTTTTCTGGTTTAGGGTAGAAATAAATTCCTGAACCAGGACAGTTATTTACTATGCCAGTACTATAAGCGTAACGCCCTTTCTGAAACACATTTTGGATGGAGAAATTAAGTCCATCAGAGTCAGTATTATTTTCCGAAGTTGAAGTCGAGGTGGTTTTGCTGGTCTTGTCTAGCTCTTCTTTAATAATCTTTTTTTTGACCTCCAAAGAGTTGAGGATAGCTACGTCTTGCTTATCGCGCTCAAGGACTTGGTCCATTGTTTCTTGGGCGCTGCAGCAGGCCAAAATCATTAACAATACTGTCCCATGCATGTTAAAGGTCAATGGGCCTATTATACAACATAATTGTCGTTCATTCAATTAGATTCACTTGTTGCTCACTTATTTGGTGTGATATGATACTCCTATGTCTAAAGTTACTATTTACTCAACTCCAAGCTGTCACTTCTGCCATATGGCCAAAGAATATTTTAAATCCAAAAATATTGCATACGAAGACGTTAATGTTGCGGGCAATGTGGATAAGCAAAAAGAAATGGTCAAAAAATCCGGTCAGTTTGGCGTGCCTGTAATTGATATTGATGGCAAGATTGTGATCGGATTTGATAGACCTAAAATTAATCAGCTTTTAAATTTAAACTAATGAAACACGAATTACCCAAACTAAGCTATGGTTATGACGCACTTGAACCTTATATCGACGCAAAGACGATGGAGATTCATCATACTAAGCACCACCAGGCGTATATCGACAAGCTAAATGCGGCACTTGAGAAGTATCCTGAATTGCAGGATATGGCCGTTGAGGATCTTTTAAAGAATCTGGACTCTCTTAAAGTTGAAGATGCTGATCGTAATGCGATTCGTAATCATGGCGGCGGTCACGTAAATCACTCTTTATTTTGGAAGCTGCTTGACCCATCCAACCAAAAAGACGAATCATTGATCGCCGAAATTAATTCCACCTTTGGTTCGGTGGATGATTTTAAAAAACAATTTACAGATGCTGCCACAAAAGTTTTTGGTTCTGGCTGGGCTTGGTTAGTTAAAGACCAGTCTGGCAAGCTCATGATTTATGAAACAGGCAGGCAGGATTCGCCTTACCTAAAAGGTTACACCCCAATTATTGGTTTAGATGTTTGGGAGCATGCCTACTACCTGAAGTATCAAAACCGCAGACCGGAATATATAGAGAATTGGTGGAAAGCATTTAAATTAATTTAATTAAAGACGCCGCCCGAGGGGCGGCGTTTCTTTTTGGTGAAAGTAAAGAGCGTCGTTAGCTTTTTGGATACGTTCTAGGAGCTCTGGTTTATTTGATCTCTGCTGGCTCTTTTTGATCGGCGGCTTTGCTGGCTCGGGCTCGCTGGGGATTTGTTCAAAGTATGGTTGGGGAGGCTCTTTCTCTGTGGGTTTTTCTGTCGGCGTTTCT
>JAIFWG010000039.1 GCA_019662005.1 Candidatus Parcubacteria bacterium | reverse complement strand
CTTACAGGCAAGTTGGGTGACTGGCTTAAGAATTTCCTGCCTTAGCAGTTTTATACACAGGTTTATCAACAAGATTTGGCGCATTGCTTGCGTCGCTATTTTTTTTATGATAAGACAAGTGCAAGTTATATGGCTCTCATTAAACCTCCATTTGAAACATTTGCCCGCATTAAAGTTTGTGGTATAGGCGGGTCTGGTGGAAACGCGCTGGAACGAATGATTCAAGCGCGTATTCATGGCGTAGAATTTATTGCCATCAATACCGATGCTCAAGCACTACATGCTTCTAGCGCTTCGGTAAAAATTCATGTCGGCAAAAGCTTGACCCGAGGTTTAGGCGCGGGAATGAATCCTGAAGTTGGTAGACAAGCTGCGATAGACACCAAAGAAGAAGTCGCTGCTGCACTCAAAGGCGCTGACATGGTTTTCTTGGCAGTGGGATTAGGCGGCGGAACTGGTACTGGCGCTTCTAGTATCGTTGCAGAGATTGCTAGAGAGGCTGGAGCGTTAACCGTAGCCGTTGTTACAAAGCCATTTAGTTTTGAAGGGGCACAACGCATGAGAATCGCTGACGAAGGATGGAATCGTTTGCGAGATAATGTAGATTCTTTAATTACTATTCCAAACGATCGTTTGCTCTCTATTATTGATCGAAAAACTCCGTTGCTCGAGTCCTTTAGTGTTGTGGACGATGTATTGCGACAAGGTGTTCAAGGTATTTCTGATTTGATTACAATTCCAGGTATTATTAACCTAGACTTTGCTGACGTAAAAGCAGTTATGGCAAACTCTGGTTCGGCATTAATGGGTATAGGCCAAGCTAGCGGTGATGATCGCGCAATTGAAGCCGCTAAGATGGCAATAAATTCTCCTCTGCTTGAAGTTTCAATTGATGGCGCAAAAGGGGTGCTCTTTAATGTTTCCGGTGGGCCTGATATGGCTATGGCTGAAATCAACGAAGCCGCTCGTATCATTACTGAACATATAGATCCCGAAGCAAAGGTTATCTTTGGTGCCGTGCTGGATGATAAACTAAAGAAAGGGGAGATTAAGATTACTGTTGTTGCTACAGGCTTTAATAACGGTCATCCAGGGGGAACCAAGCCTGCTGTAAGCGGCTTTGGATCGCTACCCAACCTATTTGAGAATAATATTAAGAAGAACCCTTTACCTACAGTTCAAGATAATCCCACTCCAACTAGTAGCCATTCACATCAACCCGTAAAAGAATTCGTTGACGATTCTGTGAACGAAGCGGAATTTGATATTCCAGCCTTCATCCGTCGAAAAATGAATAAATAAAAACAGCTTCCGTCGGAAGCTGTTTTTATTTATTGCGACACACCACTTATCAACATTGGTGCAAAAGAACGTTTGGACTTACAATTAGTTCAATAAGGGGTCGCAGATCATCTCGCATGATTTGATTTAACTTCGCTAAATGAGTTAAATCACCCTTGTAATAAAATAACTCCATAGATCCGGTCCGGAAACGGCCGATATTTTCCATCCGTACTATGGCACACTCATGAACGGAACCACTCAAGGGCATGTCGCTTCAGAACAGTCGAACACAGCAAAAGAAAACAAATCACGCTTCCATTGGAAACGTTTATTTGGCGAAATTCATCCATACGATAGTATCGTTTGGGAAAAACGTACCGCCAAGATTACTAAAGGCGACGGCACAGTGGTTTTTGAACAGAAAGATATTGAAGTCCCAAATTTTTGGACTCAAACTGCGACCGATATTGTAGCCTCAAAATATTTTAGAGGACGACTTGATGCTCCAGAAAGAGAAACAAGCGCTCGTCAAATGGTTGATCGAGTCGCTAAGACCGTTGGCGCATGGGGACTTAAAGATGGTTACTTTGCTTCTGCTATTGATGCTGATAATTTTGTTCAAGACTTAACCTGGCTATTAATTAATCAGTACGCGGCTTTCAATAGTCCGGTTTGGTTCAATGTTGGCGTTCACGAACATCCACAATGCTCGGCTTGCTTTATTCTTTCCGTCGAAGACAACATGGAATCAATTTTAAAATGGTACACCAACGAAGGCTGGATATTTAAGGGTGGCTCAGGTTCCGGCGCGAATCTTTCAAATCTTCGATCTTCTAGGGAGCCATTATCAAAAGGCGGATTTTCTTCTGGCCCTGTTTCTTTTATGAAAGGCTCGGATGGGGTAGCAAACTCAATCCGATCTGGTGGTACAACGCGTCGAGCGGCAAAGATGGTGGTATTGAATGTAGATCACCCCGATATTAAAGATTTTATTTATTCAAAAAAGAACATAGAAGAGATGGTTAAAACACTAACTCTTGCTGGCGTAAAAAATTCTATTTCAGGAGATTTATTCGACCCATATACATTATTGCCTTATCAAAACGCTAATAATTCTGTTCGAGTAACCGATGAGTTCATGCGTGCTGTCGAGGCAGATGGATATTGGGATTTAAAAGCTGTAACTTCTGGCAAAGCCATGGAGACGTTAAAAGCCAGAGAAGTATTGGATTGGATCTCTGACGCAGCTTGGGCTTCAGCTGACCCTGGAATGCAATATGACACGACTATTAACGAATGGAATACCGTTTCCAATACCGGGCGCATTAATGCTTCAAATCCATGTTCTGAATATATGCATTTGGACAACAGCGCTTGTAATTTAGCCTCATTAAACTTAATGAAATTCTTGAAAGAAGGGGCTAAGTTTGATGTTGAATTATTCAAAAAAGCGATTGATGTAATGATTCTTGCGCAGGACATATTGGTTGATAATTCTTCCTATCCCACTCCAGAGATAACCGATAACGCGCATGCGTTCCGAGAACTTGGTCTTGGTTATGCTAATCTTGGAGCACTTCTGATGGTTTTGGGTTTGGCTTATGACTCTGAAGTAGGAAGACACTTTGCTGCACACATCACCTCGCTGATGTGTGGAGAGGCCTATCGTATGTCTGCTTTGGTTGCTGACTGTAAAGGAGCATTTAGCGGTTATGAGCGTAATAAGGAGCCAATGCTGCACGTTGTCCAAAAACATCTGAATGCCGCGGAAGACGCATTCTCTCACTCTCAAAAAGAGAATATGCCAGATAGTTATCTCCAGACCGCATCCCGTTCAGTTTGGCACGAAGCATTAGATCTTGGTCGTAAATATGGAATCAGAAACTCTCAAGTAACAGTACTTGCACCTACTGGGACAATTGCCTTCTTGATGGATTGCGATACAACCGGAATAGAACCCGAATTGGCCTTAGTAAAATATAAAAAATTAGTTGGTGGCGGCGTGCTCAAACTCGTAAACAATCAAGTTCCATTAGCACTGCGACGTCTGGGATATTCCAACCAACAAATTGAAGATATTTCTAAATATATTCTTGAGAGAGAAACTATCGAAGGCGCGCCCCATTTGGCTGACCAGCATTTGTCTGTCTTTGATTGCTCGTTTAAAGCAACTAATGGTAAACGCAGCATTCAGTACATGGGCCACATAAAAATGATGGCAGCAGTTCAGCCATTTATTTCAGGTGCAATTTCAAAAACAATTAACTTGCCTAATGATGCTACTGTCGAAGATGTAAAAGATGTATTTATTCAAGGCTGGCGCTTGGGTCTAAAAGCGCTTGCTCTTTATCGCGATGGCTGCAAATCAATCCAACCTCTCAATACTAAAAACGATGAAAAAAAAGAAGAGCCTCAAGAAAAATTAGTGGAGCATGTTAATGGTTATACTCGCCGCAAACTTCCCGACGAAAGACCATCAATCACTCACAAGTTTTCTGTAGGAGGATATGAAAGCTATCTCACTGTTGGATTTTACCCTGACACAATGAAACCTGGAGAAACATTCCTGGTTACCGCCAAAGAAGGAAGTACTGTTTCTGGACTCTTTGATACAATCGCGACGTTAATCTCGATTTGTCTCCAATCAGGCGTCCCATTAAAATCTTTAGTTAAAAAATTCAAAGATGTGAGGTTCGAGCCATCAGGCTTTACTGAAAATGCTGATATTCCGACTGCTAAATCCATTGTTGATTACATCTTCAGATATTTGGGCATGAAGTATTTGTCCAAAGATGACAGGGAAGAAATATTCGGTCCCGACACTCATTCAATGACCGATTCTGTGCTTTCAAACCTGGTTAATAATCCAAGTAGCACCAAAGACGATGGGGAGCCATCTCCCCAGATGGAGATCTCGTTCCGTAAGCCCAACGCTGATGCACCAGTCTGCCAGTGTGGAACGATAATGGTGAGAGCTGGCGCATGCTACTCGTGCCCGAACTGCTTCGCTACAACAGGCGTGTGTAATTGAGCCGCGAAGGCGGCGAAATGCCAAAGCCAGGAGGCGTGGTATTCGATTTGAAAAGAGCCGCAGACGCGGCTCTTTTCAATAACTAAAATTGTGGTATAAATATGACGGTTCATTTACAATGACAAAACTTGATCCTAATGATGTCATTGATCTATTGCTTTATTTTGCCAGCGGAGAAGGACTGATAAGAATGCCCTTTGAGTGGGAACGGGTCACAATGGAGATAGTTGCTGGCCTTTACGAATACTCGACCGAAAAACACGATTTTCCAGAAAAGTTCAGAGGTACGGGCTTCAGATTTGAGCCGATTAACTACAAAACCGACTTTAACAGGTTTGTTATGACAATGCTCGCCGATACAAATGAAAAACTAGAGCCTAGCCACAGTTTGTGGTTAGTGTTTGTAGAGATGTTTAAACTCTCTTGGAGGGATAGGTCTTCACCTGTCGATGATGGGTATTGTACAAATAAAATTCGGGATTGGCGTCAAACCTATGTCGCTGTTGGCCAGCGTTCAGGTAAAACTTTTGTTTGGTCGGTTCCCGAAGCAGCTAGGATGAGGAAAGAAATAGAACAAGACTTTAACTCTGAAGTGGTTCGTCACTGTCAGAGTATAGCCAACTTGATGAAAAAATGGGTCCAAAAAGATATTGATGAGCTTAAGCAAAATAGTCAATACAGATAGTCCGCCAACGCGGACTTTTTCAATTTAAAAAATATGATAGGGTAGTGTCATGCATAGATCTCAAGTCTTCGGATATCTATTGGTTGCATTCTTGTTTGGGGTTGGCTTTGCGTCTTTTGTATCTTTGAGTAATGGTTCCGTTCTAATCACAATCCTTGCGGGTACGATTATTATT
>JAIFWG010000004.1 GCA_019662005.1 Candidatus Parcubacteria bacterium | reverse complement strand
ATCGCAATCATCATTGGTATCCTAATTATCGTCACGGCTCTGGCGGCTATCTTTAGTTCTCGCAATAGCAACACCTCCCCTGTTGCGCTCTCGGAAATTGTTTCAAACATCAATGCTAATAATGTTAAGGAGATTAACATCGAGGAAAATAATGTTATCGCTATCTTAAAAGACGACAAGCGAATTGAAAGCAAGAAAGAATCCCAAATCTCAGCCGTTGAAACATTGCTCAATCTTGGCGCTGATCCTAAAAAACTTATAACCATCAAAACCGAAGTAAAGGACCCTTCTGGAACCAGCAGTCTTCTTAGCACTCTACTGCCAATCATCGCTCCATTCTTCTTTCTATGGCTAATTTTTTGGTTCATGTTTAGACAGGCTCAAAAAGGTTCGATGCAGGCATTTACTTTTGGAAAATCAAAAGCAAAACTTGCAAATTCCAATGGCGGTAAAAAGCCCGTAACCTTTAGCGACGTGGCAGGACTCATAGAAGCCAAGGAAGAAATTTCCGAGGTAGTAGAGTTCCTGCGCGATCCAAAAAAATTCCACAAATTAGGAGCTCGCATTCCACGCGGTGTCTTATTGATTGGTTCTCCGGGAACTGGAAAAACTCTTCTTGCAAAAGCTGTTGCAAATGAAGCCAACGTCCCCTTTTACTTTGTTTCTGGTTCTGAATTCGTTGAAATGTTTGTAGGTGTTGGAGCCAACCGTGTCCGTGATACTTTTGAACTCGCCAAAAAGACTTCTCCTGCTATTATCTTCGTAGATGAAATTGATGCCGTAGGCAGACACCGGGGCGCTGGCCTTGGCGGCGGACACGACGAACGAGAGCAAACATTAAACCAAATTCTAGTAGAAATGGATGGCTTTGATACTAACGATGCCGTCATTGTTATGGCAGCAACAAACCGCCCTGACATTCTTGACCCAGCCTTGCTGCGACCAGGACGCTTTGATCGCCGAGTTATATTAGACGAACCCTCAATGAAAGACCGCGAAGCGATTCTTAAGATCCATGCTCTTGATAAGCCACTGGCCAAAGAGACTGACTTAAAACGTGTTGCCGAACGTACCCCTGGATTCTCCGGTGCCGATTTGGCAAACCTTCTGAACGAAGCAGCGATTCTTGCTGCTCGAAAAGACCAAAAAGAAATCACTCAAGATGATATCTTTAGCGCTATCGAAAAAGTACTATTAGGACCAGAACGACGTTCCCATATTTTATCTGTAAAAGAAAAAGAGATTACTGCTTTCCATGAAGCTGGCCACGCACTCGTTGCGGCTACTATTCCTCATTCTGATCCAGTCCACAAAGTTTCAATCGTCTCTCGAGGCAGAGCTGGCGGCTACACCATGAAAGTTGCAAGCGAAGACAAGCATCTTAAGTCCCGCCCAGAATTTGAATCTGAGTTAGCGGTTCTTCTTGCTGGCTATGCAGCTGAACAAATAATATTTAAAGAAACTACTACTGGCGCTTCAAATGATTTGAAGGTCGCATCAGAATTAGCACGACGAATGGTCACTCAATACGGTATGTCAGATTCCATAGGCCCAATCACATTTGGCGAAAAAGAAGAGTTAGTATTCTTAGGCAAAGAATTATCTTCTCAAAAGAACTACTCCGAAGCTATCGCCGTTGAAATAGATCAAGAAATAAAAAAGTTTATTCTAAAGGGTCTTGATGTTGCAAAGAAAGTACTCAATGACAAATTAGACAAACTCAATCTTATTGCTCAAGAACTTATTAAGAGAGAGACTCTTGAGCAGCAAGATTTTTACGCACTCGTCCGATAGTATATACTCTAGTAGTATTGGGCCTGTAGCTCAGTGGTAGAGCACGTCACTTATAATGACGTGGTCGATGGTTCGATCCCATCCAGGCCCACACGGGCGGTTAGCTCAATTGGTAGAGCGCTTTCTTGACGTGAAAGATGTTACAAGTTCGAGTCTTGTACCGCCCACAGAGAAACTTCTCCAAAATATGCAAATCTCTATTGTATACGAAGACGATAATCTTCTGGTTATTAATAAGCCTGCCGGGATTATTACTCACCCTAAAAATACTACTGACATCCAGCCAAGTGTTACCGACTGGGTTCAGGCCCACTATCCTAACCTAAAAGAAATAGGCGAGTCTTTCGTTGCGTCAGGCTCCCCCATGCCACGCTACGGAATTGTGCACCGCTTGGACAAAGACACCTCCGGACTTTTGATTATTACTAAAAACGATAAGGCATTTTTGTTTATGAAAAAACAGTTCCAAGAACATACTCTTCAAAAGTCCTACAAAGCTCTGGTATATGGTCGCCCCAAGGAATCACCAGGCATTATTGATGCTCCTTTGGGGAGAATCGGAATGAAGCGGACTACGCAACTGGAAGGCAAGAAACTCATTGATGGAAAAGAGTCGGTTACTGAATACGAAACCATAAAAACTTTCGATAAATACACTCTCCTGGATGTTCATCCTAAAACAGGTCGTACTCACCAAATTCGTGTCCACCTCAAACACATTGGCTGCCCCATTGTGGGAGACTTGGTGTATGCCCCAAAGGGTTGGCAAAAACCCGATCAGCTTAATCGCCTGTTCCTTCACGCTTATAAACTCACGTTCACTACCCCGGATGGCAAAATCCTAACATTAGAAGCTGACCTGCCAGAGGATTTACAAAAAGTTCTCTCTATGCTACAATAGTGTCACTAAATAGATACCATGAATCTTATCTCAGCCTTTCAGTCCAAACTAGGTGCCCAAGACAAATTCTCCGACATAAAGCCCGGTTGGACTATTAAAGTTTTCCAAAAAGTAAAAGAAGGAGACAAGACCCGAGTCCAAGCTTTTGAAGGCACTGTAATCGCAAGAAAACATGGCAATGAAGCTGGCGGAACCATCACCGTAAGAAAAGTAACCAATGGCATCGGTGTCGAGAAAGTATTTCCCATACATCTCCCTTCTATAGATAAAGTTCAGATCGTTAGACGCAACAAGGTTAGACGAGCTAAGCTCTATTATCTCCGCGAAAAGTCAGCTAAAGAAATCCGCAAGAAAGTTAAGGCGGAACAAAAGACTGTTGTATCAAAAGAAGAAGCTCCAGCACAAGAATCATAAAACCCGCATTCGCGGGTTTTATGATTCTTGTGGGCGGTATAGGACTCGAACCTATGACCTACTCGGTGTAAACGAGTCGCTCTACCAACTGAGCTAACCGCCCAATACTACCATGTGCGGACGAGAGGATTCGAACCTCCATACCCTTGCGGGTGCTACCACCTCAAGGTAGTGTGTCTGCCAAATTCCACCACGTCCGCAGAAATCTACCGGCCTACAACTTTTGAAACATCCTCATCATTCTGAAGATCTTTTAAAGCTTCAGAAACTGCAGGACTCGCCAAATCACGTTTTACCAAGATTCTGGCGATACTAATAATGGAATCAACCAAGCCAACTGTGATACCATCTTCATCGCGACAATCGGTTGATGTGTGTTTTATTTGTTCCATGTGCCGCGGGAGGGAATTGAACCCCCGACGCCAGCCTCTTCAGGGCTGCGCTCTACCACTGAGCTACCGCGGCAATAACTCACAAATCATACCATTTACCTATCGATTTTTCAATCCTTATCCACTTTATTTGCCGCATATCCACTTCCCCGCTTTTCAATCCGAACTCCTTTGTTACTATAAATCTATACTAGGTAAATAGGTTTGATAATATATCCACAATATGAGAAAAGACCGCATAAGAGCATACGAATTAAGGAGACAGGAAAAAAGCTATTCCGAAATCAGCAGATTGCTTGGGATCCCCAAAGGAACCTTGGCCGGCTGGTTCAAGAATGAGGAGTGGTCTAAGCAGATAAGAGACCAGCTTGGGGAAAAAGTATCCTTCTCTTCTCCTAAAAAACTGGCCGCTATCCAGAAGGCAAACAAACAGCGGTGGGCAAAGATCTACCAAGGCTATAGGGAAGAAGCAGAACGAGAGTTTGAGTCTTTAAAAACTAACCCAAATTTCTTAGCCGGTTTGATGTTGTATTGGGGAGAAGGTGACAATCAAAAAGGAAGCCAAGTTAAATTAACCAATACTGACCCCATGATGATTCGCCTGTTCTATCTGTTTTTAAAAAAAATCATCAAAGTGCCCCCAGACAAGATCGCGGTTTGGTTATTGCTTTATCCTGATTTGAAAGATGATATGCAAAAAAACTTTTGGAGCCGCGCTACGGGAATATCATTATCACAGTTTAAAAATTCAATATACATAAAAGGAAAGCACCCCACAAAGAGGCTTTCTTATGGGGTTTGTAACATCTATATTCAAAGCCGAGAGCTTAAAGAAAAAATGACCACCTGGATAGATCTGGCTCAAAAATATCTTATAAATCTTACTTGATAGAAAGGGGGTTTTAGGTTAGAATATTAATATTAAATCTTGCGGGTATCGTATATCGGTATTATGGGTCCTTGCCAAGGACCAGAGAGGGGTTCGACTCCCCTTACCCGCTCATGAGTATTGAGAAACCCAAAATTGAAAGCGTGGACAAGGTGCTGACTCCCGAAGTAGTTTTTGATCATAACTTTACAATGGAGGTTGCATCGCAATTCGTTGATGAGCTTACTAAACAGCTAAAGAATTATGCCCTAAAATCTCGTGTAAAAATTGAAATTAAAAAAGGACACAATCGCCTTAATCTCGTTCAGGAGCTAAACGTAAATTTTATTGGCACCCATAAAGAATTTAGCAATTTCCAACAGAATATGAAAACTTATGTTGATAAACTTAAATAAAGCAAATCTATGTTATTTGGAATATTTTCAAAAATAACTCGTCGCAAGATCCTGGACGAAAAAATCACCAATAGCGAACCTGGGGTATACTTGTATATTGTATTTCCTATCGCAGTCGCTTTTTTGATTACCTTTATAGTAGCTCGGGTAATCAGCCATGTTAGTCCGAATTTCTTTATTCACATTGTTCCCAATCTTCATATTCATCATTATTCGTATGGTATTTTTGTGCTTACAATCTCGGGCTATTTAGCGTTAGCTAGCGACAAGGCACGAGACAAATATCTTATTTCCTTAATGCACGGAGTTGGTCTCGGACTCGCTTTTGATGAGTTTGGATTATGGCTTAAAATGTCAGATGATGATCCAACCCGATGGAGTTATGACGGAGTGCTTATCTTAACCGCGCTCTTCTTTCTTCTTCTCTCTGCAGAGACAGGAATGAAGATGTGGAGACGGCATTTTGGACTTAAAAAGCCCTGGACAGAACCTCGTATTGAGCCTGTTTTAGAGCCCGAAAAACCAGCATTTGAACCTCCATCTGGAGCTTGACTTTTTGGCCCAAATTTGCTATAATGTATACATAACCTAATAGAGCGTGTTTAGTTGTAAATTGGCTTAGTAGGCCTATTTTTTGTGCCTAAAAAGCCTATCTACCTAACCATTCTTTTAGGCAATATGAATATATACAAAATAGTCTTAGTCGCTCTTTTAGTAATCTCTTTCAGTGGTGCTGGCCGAGCCGATGCTGCATTATTTTCTAAGAACAATGCAAAGAACGAAGATACTTCTGGTAATTGGTCATTTGATTCTTTATATCAGAGTATTCAAGGTTTCTCACTTAACAATCAGAAATCTGACTCGACCATTACTGCCACTATTGTGGTCCCTGCAAACTCTCCAGTATCTACCCGTAAAGTAGCTGTTAAACCAACACAGAAAACTTACATCGTACAAGCAAGCGCCTACTCATCTACAGTAGACCAAACTGACGATTCGCCGTTCATCACAGCCTCTGGTACTTATGTACGAGATGGTGTGGTAGCAGCAAACTTTTTACCAATCGGTACATTGATCAAAATTCCTGATATCTATGGCAACAAGATCTTCGTTGTAGAAGATCGAATGAATAGCCGATATTGGATGAATGTTGACCTCTGGTTCCCAACTCGGGAAGCCGCTATGACATTCGGTAGAAAGCAGATCAAAATCGAGATCGTCTCATAAAACTAAAGACCGCCCTGGGCGGTCTTTAGTTTTATGTTGCATAGTATATACTACTTTTATGGCTAACAATTTTGGACTTAAATATTTTGTCAGTAATATATCGATTGCGATTGGTATCATATTGATATGGCGCGGCGCATGGATTATTTTGGATCTGCTAGATGATGTGCTCTTTGGCGGCAACCACATCATTACTGCGGGCGGAGGAATTATAATAGGAATTATTATTCTCTACCTGCCTAATAAGAATCTCGAGGCTTTGGAAAGGTTATAAAACCCGCTCTGCGGGTTTTATAGTAACTTGTCCGCCCTGTAGGATTCGAACCTACGACCTTCTCCTTAAGAGGGAGCAGCTCTACCAACTGAGCTAAGGGCGGGATATTACGAATGTTTTCAGGATCGCCTACAGCTCTCGCGATCTTCCGATCGCTCGGCCGCAGGCCCGGCTCGTGGTTTAAAATGCCAATTGCATTTTAAACATCACTCCGCCTTTCGATTCCCTCACGCAAAACACGCAGGTGTTTTGCTCTCGTGCACACTTCGTGTGCACTCGGAGGGAATCGAACCCCCATCAACAGCTTCGAAGGCTGCTGCTTTATCCGTTAAGCTACGAGTGCAAATGACCAACATAATTTACCACGAAATCGGACTTTTATCAATTTATTTAGAATATATTTTTCTTAGATCCAGAAGAATCTTTGGAAGCACTTTGAGGACTTGATCTAGGTCTTTCTTGGTGGTACCTCGACCTATAGAAAACCGTAATGCTCCATCCAGGTATGCCGACTTAACTCCAATCGCCTTGAGCACATGTGACGGTTCTACTGAATGAGAAGTACAAGCGGAACCACTGCCAGCAGCAATACCATATTTATCCAACTCAAGTAGAAGTTGTTCGCTCTCTAAGTCAGGTATAGAAATATTAATATTATTAGGTAGTCGATCATTTTCTGGCCCATTAATCCTGGCTTCTGGCAGAACCTGCTTCAGCTCATCAATAAAATAGTCTCTCAATACAGAAGTCTTATTTGCTTCGTTGCTATCGAGTATCTTTATAGCTTCAGCTATGCCAATAACAGCAGAAATGTTCTCGGTCCCGGCTCGTAGTCCATATTCCTGACTACCGCCATGGATCAATGGATTCAATTGGATTCCACGACGAACATACAATGCGCCAATCCCCTTTGGTCCATATATTTTTGATCCGTTAAAAGACAATAGGTCTAGGCCCAAACGCTGAACATCCATATCCAGATAGCCAGCCGCTTGGGCGGCATCAGTGTGAAATATAATAGAAGGATTATAAGTTTTAATAATCTTTGAAACTTTTTTAATCGGCTCAATGGTGCCAATCTCATTATTGGCATACATAACAGAAACCATCAGAGTATCTCTGCTTAAACTCTTTTCTAAACTCTTTAGATCAACAACGCCATCCTTATCTACCGATAAATATTTAACTTTTATATCAGAGAGTGACTTTAGTGTATTTAAAACAGATGGGTGCTCAATCGGTGTGGTAAGTACGGTACCTTTTTTGCCAGAAAGGAATCCTGTCAAAGCCAAGTTGTTGGCTTCAGAGCCAGAGCCAGTAAAAACTATTTCTTCGGATCGAGCATTTAGGAATCTAGCCACAATAGCTCGAGAGTCTGTGAGAATCTTTTTTGCCTCACGGCCTGCATTATTAAAAGAGGAGGGGTTGCCAGGAGTACCTAAAACATTATTCATTACCTTAATTACCCGAGAATCTGTCGGGGTTGCAGCTGCATGATCTAAATAGATTAATTTTTTCATAACAAAAAACTCCGCTAGGAGTATACCATTAATTCAATATATTTTCCAGTTTTGTCAATCCCTCAGAACCTTTTTCGGGGCCAAAAGAATAGAGCTAATAAAGCACCGGCCAAACCAATGTCTCGAACAAGAACCTCATTGAACCCTTGAAAAACCGAAACGACCACCAGAAAAACGACAGCAACAAGAGTGAATGCTTCGATAAAAATGTTAGTTAAGAAACTGATTCCAGCGAGTATTTCAAACACTCCAACAGCATAGACAAGCTGAACGCCTGAAATATGGAAATAGCTCATTAAATGAATGATGGAATCTGGAACCCAGGCTTGAACCCAGTAGTTGGGATGAATCCACTTGTCTACACCAAACCACAAAAACACTAAGGCCAAAGTACCGCGAAGAATAAGGTTAGAATATCTTAGAGAATAGAACATTGACAATACTTATTTTTTGTATTATAATAGAGTAAATATCTGGGAATTTTGTATGCTCGTAGCCAGAGATTGTCTCTTCATTGAAGAGGCAATCATTTATCCAATCTTTATTATACCCATAATAAAACTTGGCTACAAATGGTATACGGATTCTTGGTAACAAAAAACCGCTACGTTCCATGGACGTAGCGGTTTTTTATTTATACTGATCGGGTGCAGATCTTCTCTAAGTAATCCAGGGTTTTGTCACGTTGCAATGATGATGCTATTTGAGAGCGCATTCTATCAATGTCGAGCTTACCAGCTGCAGTTGCATCTCGAACCATTACGGATTGGACTAATCCATTCAATGCTTCATCCACTTCTTCTGGTGTAACTTCGATATTATTATCCTTTGCGATAGTGCGAATAGTTAAAGCTATCTTTACCTGACGTTCAGCTTCTGGCTTCCATTCTTTTTTCAAATCCTCTTGAGTCTTTCCTATCCGAGCTAGATACATCCCAAGTTCCATTTCTCGCTGATGGAGATCTCGGTCAAAGCCCTCAATCATACTATCTAGCTGCTGAGCGATCATAGGTTCTGGAATTGTAATCTTTGAAGTCTTTATAATTTCGTCCAGAGCAGCGAGACGGACTCGGTCATGCTCTTTTTGTTCCTTTTCCTGACGCAAACCATCTTTGATATTGGTTTTTAATTGATCTAAATTTTCAAAAGTTCCTAGAGTCTTAGCGAACTCATCGGTAAGTTCTGGTAACATAACCTTTTTAACATCGTGCATCGTAACCTCAAATTCCAGACTCTTGCCTGCAACTTCTGTGTTAGCAAAATCTTTTGGAGCAACGAGAGTAAATGTTTTTGTTCCTTCTTTTTTCATTCCCACAAGCTGTTCTTCAAAACCAGGAATAAAATGATTGTGACCGATAGTAATTGGGTGGCTTTTGCTGACACCGCCTTCGATTGTTTTGCCATTTTCTTTAACCTCAAAGTCAACTTCTACGCGGTCGCCTTTTTCAGCTGGACCTTCTTTGTCAGTTAACACAGCTCTGGAAGATCGTAGTGTTTCAAGAGTTTCATTTATTTCTTCTGGCTTTACTTCAACTTCTTGGCGTGCAACCTTTACGCTAGCTAAAGGAGAGAGTTGAACCTCTGGAAATAGAGTTAGTTTTACTGAATAGACCAGCTTCTCTGGAGTATTTTCTGCAACCTTTAAATCTGAAGCTTGATAGACATCAATTTTTTGTTCGCTTAACATCTTGGCCAAGCTCCCATCAATAGCTAATTGAAGAGCCTGTTCAAGAATCGCCTGGCCTCCCACATGGTTACGAAGCTGATTTTTGGGAACCTTGCCTTTTCTGAATCCATCCACAGCTAAATCTTTTACGATCGAATCTTCAGCCTGGTCAACATAAATTTGTAGATCTTCTTTAGAAAGCTCAACCGTAAGTTCAAGTTGGCCATCAGCAATCTTTTTTGAAGTAGAGTTCATAGATTAAGACGTAGATTCTGGTTGCTCAGATGCTTCAGCTGCAGCCGATTCATTTTGAGCTTCCTGTTTTGCTTTTTCAGTTTCATCAAAGCTTAAATTTTCTTTAGGTGAACGAACATCGATCTTCCATCCTGTAAGCTTAGCGGCTAATCGAACGTTTTGTCCTTTTTTTCCGATAGCGAGAGAGAACTGGTCATCAGAGACCTCAACCAATGCATGCTTATGCTTTTCGTCTACCACCTCAACACCCAAAACCTTTGCTGGAGAGAATGCGTTAGCGATAAAGTTTTTAGGAGTGTCGTTCCATAAGATAATATCAATTTTCTCGCCAGAGAGTTCGTTGATTACTGTTTGCACACGCACACCCTTTTGGCCAACCAGTGAACCAATTGGATCAATTCCTTCTTCTGTAGATGAGACCGCAATCTTTGTGCGAGAACCTGCTTCTCTGGCAATAGCTTGCACCTCAACTGTACCCGCTTCTATTTCAGGTACTTCCATTTTAAATAATCCAGCCACAAGTCGTGCATGAGCGCGAGAGAGTAAAACTACTGGACCGCGAGAGGTTTCTTCTACTTTTAAAACCATAAATCGATATCGTTGTCCGATACGATAGTTATCTGTAACCATTTGTTCTGCGGGTGTAAGAAGCCCGTTTGTTTTTCCTAAGTCCACAAACACAAGCACTCCTTCACGCCGTTGAACCACACCACTTATAATCTCGCCTTCGCGACCTTTAAATTCTGAAAAGATAGCACCGCGTTCTGCTTCTCTTAATCTTTGAATAATAACTTGTTTAGCGGTTTGAGCTGCGATACGGCCGAATTCAGTCTTTGGTTCAAGAGTTGTAACAATTTCATCTCCGACTTGAGCATCTTTTTTTACTTTCTTTGCATCTTCTAAAAGAAGGTGTTTTTCTGGATTAAACTTAATTTTAACTTCTCCGTCTTCTTGAATTGGCATAGGTGCCTCATCTCGACGTCGGCGGCCACCCTCATAATCTTGAAAGTCTGGTTTTTCTTCTACAACCTTAGTGGGTAAAGGCCCGGTAATATTACCTTCTTCATCCATGCCTTCGACTACATAATGAGTCTGGGAAATAGAAAGATCTCCGGTATCGGCATTAAGTTTTGCTTTAATGATCTGCCCTTTCTTGCCGTAATCTCTTTTATAGGCTGCGGCAATAGCAGCTTCGATGGTTTCAAAAACGCTTTGTTCTGAAATCCCTTTTTCTTCTGCAATCTGCTTGATAGCTGATGCAAATTGTTTTGTGTCTAACATGTTTTTTTATTATTTAATTGTTTGTTTTACGGAAGAGACCCGCGTTCTGCGGATCTCTTTTAGGATACTATCAATAGCTATATATTATCAAAATCTAGATCAGAAGTCAAGAGCATAACCTTATCCACAAAAAGTGCTATTTACAAAACAGTTAAGTCCGATAGATTGAGGCATCGGACATCGTTGTCGTGGGAATTTTTTCCATGATACAATTATTATAATGGCGACTACCCAACCAAACAACAAAGAACTCGAATTAGAGAAAAAGCTCTCTGAAATTCGTTCTCGTGGGTCCGAAGATCAATACAAAGCACTTGCAGAAAAGCTCGGATTACCTTTTTCTGATCTCCAGTCTGCTCCAGTGGACGCAGGGGCTCTTGTTTTAATCACAGAAGAAGCAGCACGAGGAGCCAATCTGGCTGTTATTTTAAAAAATGGAAAACAGCTTACCGTAGCTACCACAGATCCGAATACTAAAGATGCCCAAGCTGTTCTGGAGTCTCTTAAAAGCCGAGGCTACACTCTCAACGTTATAATAACCTCTCCTGCAACTCTTATTAAGATTTGGAAACGATATGAATCCTTAAAGACTCCTGACGTTTTTACTGTAGGATCTATTGAAATTCGCGAAGAAGAAATCAAAAGCTTTGAGGAACAGATTAAAAACCTTGAGGACTTAAAGAACAAAGTATCTGGAGTTTCGACCACCCAATTACTGGAAATCCTCATCGCAGGCGCTCTTAAGACCAGCGCATCAGATATCCACTTTGAACCAGAAGTTCACAAGACACGCCTTCGCTATCGCTTAGATGGTGTGTTGAATGATGTAGCCGAGGTAGACCAGTCCTCTTACGAGAAGATTGTTAATCGCATTAAGGTTTTATCTAAACTTCGCCTAAATGTTCATAAGACTCCGCAAGACGGACGATTCACGATTAAGTTAAAAGAAGTAGATATTGAAGTTCGTGTTTCAGTGCTTCCAAGTGAATACGGAGAAACAATCGTAATGCGATTATTAGATCCAAGAACCGTTAAGCAAAAATTGGAAGATCTGGGTATGCGTGAAGACTTGCTCAAAATAGTTAAAGCTCAGCTCGATAAGCCTATTGGTGCCATCTTAACCACTGGTCCCACTGGTTCAGGCAAAACAACCACGCTCTATGCTTTTGTTAACTATTTAAACTCAACTGGCAGCAAGATTATTACAATTGAAGATCCAATTGAATATCACATAACGGGTATTTCCCAAACCCAAGTTGATCCTTCTAAGGGTTATACGTTTGCCAATGGGCTTCGAGCAATTGTACGACAAGACCCGGATATTATTTTGGTAGGCGAAATTCGAGATGGCGAAACAGCAGAGATCGCGTTGCAAGCCGCTCTGACCGGACACTTAGTACTTTCGACTATTCACACCAACGACTCCGCGGGTACTGTTCCTCGACTTATAGACCTCAAGATCAATCCTCAAGTTATAGCTCCGGCGATCCATGTGGCTATGGCTCAAAGATTGGTTAGAAAATTATGTCCTCAATGCAAAAAAGAAGAAGAGCTTCAAGAAATAAATAGTAAGAAAATTACAGAACTCTTAACTCCAATTAAAGATACTTTTAAACTCTCGCTATCTCTTCCAATAAAAGTCTATGGGCCAGTTGGATGCAAGGAATGTAACAACACTGGATATAAAGGACGAACAGGAGTTTATGAGGCTTTCATTATTACACCCGAATTAGAAAGATTGATTTTAAGCTCCCCTTCAATATCTGGCATTCAGGCTTTGGCTGTATCGCAGGGAATGATTACAATGCTTCAGGATGCATATTTAAAACTGCTGGAAGGCGTAACATCGATAGAAGAGATTGAACGTATTTTAGGATAAAAAAAGAACCTTTTTAACCTGTAGGCAAGGGCCAGGATTTAAAAAATCCTGGGCAGAATAGTTCCGAGGGTTAGCGCAGTCGAAACCAAGCTACCCGTCTTTGATAATATTCCGATTGGATCAGGGTTTTAAAGTATTGATCCAATTGCCTACAGATTAAAAAGGTTCTCTTAAAGAATATGCAGAAACCACGCAATAGTGAGTATATTTTAATTTAAAGAAGCATGGATGTCAAGCCCTCATTAATGGCCCCAAAAACGATTTTAGATGATCAAGTTCTTGATCAGGCTTTGCGCCCAAGAACATTTGATGAATACATCGGCCAAGAGAAAATTAAGGCCAATCTAGACATCATGATTGGTGCTGCCCAAAAACGTAATGAGCCCATTGAACATTTGCTTTTTCATGGCCCTTCGGGCTTGGGAAAGACAACCCTCGCCTATCTTGTAGCTAAGGAGCTAAATGCCAATATTAAGATCACTTCTGGAACAGCTTTAGAGAAAGCTGGCGATGTTGGGTCTATCCTTACGGGGCTTTCTGATGGAGATGTGCTTTTTATTGATGAAGTTCATCGTTTAAATCACAATGTAGAAGAGGTTATCTATCCAGCAATGGAAAACTTTAAGTTAGATATTGTTATTGGTAAGGGCAATAGCGCAAAAACACTCCAAATAGACCTGCCTCGTTTTACTCTCATTGCTGCCACCACGAAGATCTCGCTACTATCAGCTCCTTTTAGATCTCGTTTTGGCGTAAGTTTCCGTTTAGATTTTTATACACCCGGAGAAATAGAAAAGATTATCAAGCGATCAGCCGAATTGCTTAATGTTACGATTACTCCCGAAGCCCTAAACGTGCTGGCATTAGCTTCACGATCAACACCACGCGTCGCCAACCGCCTACTCAAGCGGATCAGAGACTTCGCTCAAGTACATAGCGGATCAGAGATCACAGGCACACTAGCGAGCCAAGCCCTTTCTATGCTCGAGATAGATGATAAGGGTTTAGAAGACACAGACCGAAAAATTTTAAAAACTATCATTGATAAGTTTGACGGCGGACCAGTCGGACTAAAAACCATTGCTGCTGCAATTTCTGAAGAAGAAGCTACAGTAGAAGAGGTCTATGAGCCATATCTAATGCAGCTTGGGCTATTAGCCAGAACTTCTAAAGGTCGAGTTGTTACTCCTTTTGGATATGAGCACTTGAAAGTCATCCCTCCTCGTAATACTCTTCTATGATTGCTCTTGGAATCGACCCTGGGACAACCCGCATCGGATATGGTGTTGTTGAGTATTCAGGCAATCGATTAACCCCTATTGCCTATGGGATTATAGAAAATTTAGGACGAGATAAATTAAGCGACTTTAAAGACACAGAAAAAAACTTAACAGCTATAATAGAAAAATATAAACCTGACTGTGCGGGTATTGAGAAGCTGTTTTTTACTAAAAACCAAAAAACAGCAATGAGTGTAAGTGAAATGCGCGGAGTTCTATTGCTGACGCTTAGTCGCCATGGCCTACCAATTAAAGAATTAACGCCTCTTCAGGTTAAACAATCTATCAGCGGTTATGGCAAAGCGGAAAAACATCAGGTCCAAAGAATGGTAAAGCTTTTGCTGAATATTAAAGAGGAAATTAAACCAGATGACGCGGCGGACGCCCTCGCTATTGCAATTTGTTGCGCACATAATATACTCCCTAATATATTATTGTAGAATCTTATTTTGTCGTTGATTGCCCGCTGGGAAGTTAACGGCCAAGAAAGATTTCATACGTATGCGTCTACAGTATGCATTTTTGGAAGATGAGATTGTTAGCAGGTTAGCAAAAAAAGAGGAGCAGTCAGATGGAGAAGAGCCAAAAGAAGACTGGGAAGAGGACGAAGAAGATGATGAAGATGATCCAAATGAGGAAGAAGAGGAAATGGAACTGTAGTCTCTCAAGACAGACCCGCCGTACGGCGGGTCTGTTGTTTATTTTATTTTGACGAATTTGCGAGGACCGACTTGAACAATATCACCTTGATTTGGTTTAAACATCCAATCTTTTACTGTTTCTTGATTTACTTTCACTCCACCTTGTTCCAGTAGTCTCTTAGCTTCAGATCGAGACTCAACCATTCCCGAACTAGTAATTATGTCTATTATCTCCATGCCATTTCCGGCGAATTCTTGAATCTCTTCCGGAAGTTCTTTTTTTGAGAATACTTTTTCAAATTCCTGGGCAGCTTTTTGGGCTTCGTTTTCATTGTGATACATCGCTACCAACTCAAAGGCCAATTTCTTTTTCCATTCATAAGGGTTTTGGCTCATTGGACCAGAATTCTCATTAATCCAGCCTATGGGTTTTTCAGTGCAGAGCTCAAATATAGATTTGATCATTTCGTCAGGGATAGAAGCCATGGTTTTACCAAAGATATCTTGAGGGTTGTCATTTAGCGCAATTAAAGACCCCTCAGACTTGCTCATCTTTTTTCCGCTCGAACTTACAAGTAATCGCGTAGCAAAAACAAGTTTATCTTTGTTGAGTAATTTATGTTCCAGATCTCTTCCTACCAACATATTAAAAGTCTGGTCATTACCACCTACTTCCCCATCAATTTCCATTGCCACAGAGTCATACCCTTGCATTAGAGGGTACAAAAATTCATGGACCCCAATAGGACGTTCTGCTTTTAACCGTTCTTGAAACATATCCCGTTGGATCATCTGTTGGACAGTAGAATGACTTGCAAGCTTGATAACATCAGCAAAATTTAATTTTTCTAACCAAGAACTATTATAATTAAGTTCAAAAGATCCTTTAGGAAGAATTTTATATAACTGAGTTAAATATGTTCCCATATTATTTTTTATTTCTTCCTCAGACAGAGGTTTCCGAGCATTATCTTTACCGCTTGGGTCGCCTATGCGCGCAGTAAAGTCACCAATTACAATAACCGGCATGTGTCCAAGTTCCCACAACTGTTTTAGAAATAACAACGGTATGGTGTGGCCTAAATGGATTTCTGGCCCAGTAGGATCAATGCCTAAATAAACTCGCAGCCTCTCGCCGCTTTGAAATCGCTTGATTACCTCTTCCTTGTTAGGAAATATACCTTCTGGTTCTAATCTGCGTTCAAGCACTTCTTTAATAGCAGATTCAACAATATTAAGTTTTTGAAGTTTTGGACCAAACATAAAGTATTTAAATCATATCTTGTCTATAACGCCTTGTAAATACACACATTTTATGGCATGATAGATAGACATGATACGACGTCTTAAGGCGTTAATCCGACCCTATCTCCGAAAGCCCACTCTCAAACAAGTAGGCATGTTGTTTTTATGGCTCATTGTCTTGGGCTCTATTGCCTTTTTCAGTTTGTTTATTTATTTGTCTCGTACTCTACCTGATCCAGAATCAATTGCTCTTCGAAAAATAAGTGAGTCAACAAAAATCTTTGATCGTACTGGAGATGTGTTGCTCTATGACATCCACGGAGAAGAAAAAAGAACTGTGGTGCCCTGGGAAGATATTCCCGCTTCTTTAAAAAACGCGGTTATCAGTGCCGAGGACTCTAGTTTCTATAAACACAAAGGCATAGACCTCAAAGGTATCATGCGAGCTTTTTATCGCGATATAACAGGCCTTAATTTAAGTGAAGGCGGTTCTACTATTACTCAACAGTTGGTAAAGAATGCTCTTTTGGGTCAACAAAAAACTCCGACTCGAAAAATTAAAGAACTTATTTTATCAATAGAAATTGAACGCCGATTTTCTAAAGACCAAATACTTTGGATGTATTTAAACGAAATTCCTTTGGGATCAAACGTCTATGGCGTCGAATCAGCCAGTAAAACTTTCTTTGGAAAGAACACTTCTGAACTATCTTTAAGCGAGTCTGCAATTATTGCTTCAGTGTTGAGAGCACCTAGTTACTACTCTCCTTACGGCCACCATACCGATGATCTTATGAGTAGAAAGAATTTAATTCTTGGCAGAATGAAAGATCTTGGATTTATAACTCCTGAGCAATACGACCAAGCCAAATCAGAAAAAATTGTCTTTAGACCAACTCTTGATAAACTTATCGCTCCCCACTTTGTGTTTATGGTTAAGGACTACTTAGTAAAAAAATATGGAGAAGATGTAGCAGAAAATGGAGGATTGAAAGTCACAACAACCCTTGATGCTAATTATCAAGAAATAGCCGAAGAGGTTGTAGCTAAATATTCAAAAATAAATAAAGAAAGATACAAAGCCACCAATGCCGCACTAGTATCGGTTAATCCTAAAGATGGAGGTATTCGAGCATTAGTTGGATCAAGTGATTATTTTGACGTATCAAATCAAGGAAACTTTAATGTCGTTACAGCAAATCGACAACCAGGATCATCTTTTAAACCTTTTGCTTATGCAACCCTTTTGAGCCAAGGATATCCTGACTCAACTGTTCTGTTTGATTTAAGAACAGAATTTAATCCGTATTGCTCTCCGGATGCCTTACAAACAAAAGATCGTTATGGTTTAGATTGCTATCATCCACAAAACTATGACGGAAGATATCGAGGACCAGTAACTTTGCGTCAGGCCTTAGACCAATCACTAAACGTGCCTTCAGTTAAGGTTCTATACCTTGCAGGGGTTCAAAAAACAATTCTATTTGCACAAAAAATGGGAATCACCACTCTCACAGATCCAGATAGGTATGGATTATCTTTAGTATTAGGCGGTGCCGAAGTTCATCCTGTGGATTTGGCATCTGCCTATGGAGTATTCGCAAACGATGGTGTACGAAATCCTTGGAATTTTATTATGAAAGTTGAGGATGCAAACGGAAATATCCTTGAACAGCAAGAAGATCAATCAGAACGAGCAATCCCTGCTCAAGTAGCTCGACTTATGAATAGTGTGCTTTCAGACAACTCAGCTCGAGCTGGAGTGTTTGGATATAATAGTTCTTTATATATTCCTGGACGAGAAGTAGCTGCTAAAACTGGTACTACTCAAGAAAACCGAGATGCTTGGGTTGCGGGTTACACCCCTTCGCTTTCAACAGTTGTTTGGACTGGCAATAACGATAACACCCCTATGACCAAGGAAGGTGCTGGTATAAGCGCTTCTGGACCTATGTGGAATGAATTTATGCGCCGAGCGATCGCAACAATTCCATTTGAGACATTTCAAAAGCCAGATCCTGTTTCTTCTTCAAAGATTATGCTTGATGGCAATTATACCTACACTCCTGACGGAGGCATGCCCCAATATCACACCATCTTGTACTATGTGAATAGAGAAAATCCTCTTGGACCGTTTCCTTCTGATCCTTTCAATGATTCTTTGTTTAATAATTGGGAATGGGCAGTTCAACACTACTTTGTACCAAACCCAACAATCTCTCCTTCGCCAAGTCCTACCTTATAATTATCTTACTCACGAGATAACCTGATTTTTTTAACAATTCCGCAATAGTGCGGGATTTTAGTACCAACTCATTAGCAATTGTCTTTGAAGAGGCATTAAGAGTTAATAATTGAGAACTCTCTTGATATTTAACCTCAATGGGAAATTGATTGATAATATTTCCATATTCAGAAATTAAATATTGTTTAATAGATTCCTCTATTGTTGTTTTGTTACTATATTCTTTAGATAAGGCTGACTTTTTCTTTCCTATTTGAGATGAGATGCGGCGAAACATTTTAACTTCTAAGAGGCATAATTAAATAGACCATATCTTTATTGTCGTCACCTGGTTTTACAAGCAAAGGGCTCCCCTGGCCAGTATATTCAAGGATTACAGAAGGAGTTGAAATATTTTTTAAACCATCTAATAAGTAGCGGTAGTTTAGAGATATTTCAAAAGGTTCATTTTTTAGTGTGACTGGTACAGAGGTCTCAATCTCACCTTTATCTGAGTTTTTAGCAGTTAACACAAGATTATTATCAGAACATTGTATTTTTACATCAGAAACCTGTGAAGAAAATAGTCCTGATAGTCTTAAATGCTTTTCTAGTTCTTGCTTATCTACCAATACTCTAGAAATACATCCTTCTGGTATAACTTTTTTATAGTCAGGGTAATTCCCATCTACAACACGAGATAGTATTTCAAAATCATCATTAAAAAATGAAATTTGATTTTCAGAAAATTTTATTTGTAAATTGTCCTCTAAATCTCCACAAACACGGATTAATTCACTTACAGTATTTCTTGGAAGAATAAAGGTTGCTGGTTCTTGGTGTTTAAAGCGTAGGATCTTTTCAGTAAGTCTAAAACTATCAGTAGAAGCAAACACTGCCTGGTTGTTCTTAATATAAACGTAGACGCCTGCTAACTCTGGTCTTGAGTCAGACAACGAAACAGAGTCTAGCACCGCTATAAGAGTATTTTTAAGCTCTCCAGGGGGCACTGAACATATAGGTTCGCTTTTTATTTTAGGAATAATCGGAAAATCTTTAGGATCGAAACCTAGAATCTGAGTTTTATAATGATCAGTATTAATATATAAACTATTATTTTTAGTAACTAATGTTATTTTTTCGTCGTTTATTGTACTAATAAAATCATTTAGAATTTTTGCTGGAACTGCAATTTCACCTACTTCGTCTATTTTTGAGCCAATAAAAGTATTAATTCCAATCTCTAGATTAGTTGCAGACAATCTTAATCTTCCATTTTCTGTTTTTAATAAAATGTTATTTAAGATTGGAAGAGAAGTATTTTTACCAACTACCTTTTCTGTTAGTAAAAGTGCTTTTCTAAAATTTTTCTGTCCTACTGATACTTTCATAAGATATAATATATTAAGAATTTATTACTACTATTAAGAAGGCTATATTTTGTGGATAAACTTTTTAAATTACCCTATTTATCCTTTAAATAATTATTTTCTAAGATAAATAATTATTTAAAAAAGTGTGGATATTATTTGGATTACTGGGATATAACTAGCTAATATTTAGTTGATAACTTTGTTAATTTTTATTTATACCCTTGTTGTCCACAAATAATTAACTACTTATCAAACGAACTGTACACACGCTCTTTAATCAAAACTAACTCTTGTTTTAATGGTTCATCAACGGCTGATTCTGATCTTATTTTTTCACATGCATGAATAACTGTGGAATGATCTCTTCCCCCTAACTTTTGCCCAATTTCAGGGAATGAAAGTTTAGTTTCTTCTCTAAGTAGGAACATAGCAATTTGGCGTGGTTTTACAACTTCTTTTTTGCGGCTCCTCTTAACAAGATCCGCTAAAGAAATGTTGTAAAAATCAGCTACTGATTTTAATACTGACTGAGGAGAAGTTTTTCTGTAGGGAGCACTTAAATAAGTGTTTAGTATATTTTTAGTTTCTTTTATGTCAGGTATCTTGTTGTAAATTTGGCTAAAAGCAATAACTCGATTGAGAGCTCCTTCTAATTCCCGTACATTTTTTTGAATGTGCGTGGCAATATAACCAAGGATGTCCTCTGATAATTCAATGTTTTTGCCGATTAATTTTTGCTTCAGTATAGCTATTCTTGTTTCTAGATCTGGAGAATTTACATCAGCAATCATTCCTCCTTCAAAGCGCGAGCGAAGACGCTCTTCTAAAGTAGGTATAGCCTTAGGAGGACGATCAGAGGACAAAATAATTTGCTTGTTTCGGCCGTATAACTCATTAAATGTTGAAAAGACAATCTCTTGAGCCTTAACCTTTCCGGCGATAAATTGAATATCATCAATAATAAGCAAATCTAATTTAGCGTATTGAGTTTTTAAATCCTCAATAGTTTTGTTTAAAATGGCTTCTACTATTTGAGCCGTAAAGCGTTCAGCAGGTATATATAAAACTTTTCGATCCTTGTTTTCAGATATCTTATTCCCTACAGCTTGAATCAAGTGAGTTTTTCCTAATCCAACTCCACCATAAAGAAAGAGCGGATTATATAAGCGGCCAATGTTTTTAGTGACCCCTACACAGGCAGCGTGAGCCAGTTCGTTATTGGAACCAATGACAAAGGATTCAAAAGAGTATTTTTTATTTAGGTTAGTAACTTTATCGATCTCAGCATCAAAAGGCTGGTCTGATTTATCCTCTAGTTCTTTGTCTAAGACCATCTTAGAGAAATCTTGTTTTATTAATTCTACCTTGGGTTTGCCAATAGAGTATCGGATCTCTCTGATTTCAGGCGCGATAACTCGGATAGATTGAAGAATCTTCTTGTTAAACTTATTTTCAAGCCACTCTTTAATAAATCCATTGGGGACACTGACAATAAGATAGTTTTTGTCTCTCCCAACGATCGTAGTGTTCTTAAACCAGGTTGTAAAATTAGCACGCGAAAGCGTGAGCTCCATTTCACCTAGAACTGCTTTCCATAATTCTTCGTTCGACATGGCGAGAGATTAATTTACAACCTATTATACGAATTAAAACTTAGATCAAAAGGGTTAACAAAGTGGATAAGGTGTGTATAAAAATTATTAAAAAAATAAATTTATACATTTGGTATATCAGTTGAGATGTTAAAGTAAATATTGACCCTCTATCTAAAAAGCTGTGAGCAAGCTTGTGTTGTTTGATCCTTTGTCAAATTTGGGTTAGAACGGATCTTAAATCTGCATAGATTGACCCAAAGCCTAAAAAATAGTAGTGTATAGATAAGAAATAACCCTTAAACATATGACGAAATCAAAAGCGCTTACTCACCATACAAAAAACAAAAAACGAAACCGAAAGCACGGTTTTTTGAATCGAATGAGCACTAAAAATGGCCGTACTGTTTTAGCCCGCAGGAGAGCTAAAAGTCGTGCTCGGCTTACGGTCTAACTATCGTGGCTCTTCCTAAACAGTATCGTCTTAAAAAAAGAAAAGATTTCGACCTTGTATTTAAAAAAGGCAAAGCTTTTCGAGGCAGCATTCTTTTTGTAAAAGCTGTCTCTAATAATCTACCGTATGCTAGATTTGCTCCAGTAGTTTCTCTAAAAGTTGCCAAAAAAGCCGTTGATCGAAACGTGCTTCGTCGTCTTCTTAGTTCCGTGAGTGAACGGTATAAAGATCGTTTAAAAGGGTTAGATATTGTTGTGATGGTAACTCACCCAGAAGCGTTATTGCATAAAAAAGAAGTCGAAAAGGAGTATGAGGGCTTATTAAAAAATATTTCCAAATAATGAACATCATTACTCAATTATTGCGGTTTTATAGAAACACCTCTCAATATATGAGATTTTATGTGCCGAGTTCTTTGGTGCTTACGCCTTGCAAATATTACCCTTCTTGTTCAGAATATGCAGAGCTGGCTTTGCACAAACACGGGCTTGTAAAAGGTGGTTTAAAGTCAGTTCGAAGAATTTGTTCTTGTAACCCTTGGTCTAAAGGCGGAGTTGATTTACCATGAGTTTTTTATTCACACAAATTTTATATAGACCGTTATTTAATCTTTTGTTGTTGCTTTATAATTATATTCCCGGAAATGATTTGGGTATAGCTATTATTGCGCTCACTGTTTTGGTTCGCGCAGCATTCTTTCCGCTTTCTATTAAAGCTCAACGTTCACAAAAGGCATTAAGCGCCATTAATCCTAAAATTCAAGAAATTAGAGCGCGGCTTAAAAATGATTCAACCGCCCAAAATGCCGCAATACTCCAGCTTTATAAAGAACATAAAGTAAATCCATTCGGCGGATGCCTTCCAATTTTAATTCAGTTACCTATCTTGATTGCGTTGTATAGGGTATTTGTGGCTGGGATTAATCCACAAAGTTTATCCCTTCTGTATAGTTTTATTCACAATCCAGAAACACTTAATAAATTATTTTTAGGGTTTTTAGATCTAACAAGTAAAAATCATATCTTAGCTATCGTTACTGGTTTACTGCAATTCATGCAGTCACGCCAAAGCGCTAAATATATGCAAACTTCGGGAGCAAGCAAAGAGATGGCAGCAATGAATAGCCAGATGCTCTATTTGTTCCCAGTCATTATTATTGTTATTGGTTGGAATTTGCCTGCTGGTTTGCTATTATATTGGGTAACCGCTACCGGGTTTTCTATGTTGGAACAGTTATATTTAAAAAAACAGTCATGAGCTCAATAACTGAAGAACAAAAAGATAAAATGGTTAATAGCGTTCAGGCGTTAGTAAAAGCAATGAACCTCCAGTGTCAGATTGAGCTTCGCCATGAATTACAAGAAGAAAAAGCTGTACTAACAGTTGGTATTTACACTCCAGAAAATGCTAGATTCTTAATTGGAAGAAACGGCCAAAACTTAGGAGCGTTAGAACAAGTCCTTCGAGCAATGTTTATGAAAGAAGTTCAAGGCGGCTATACACTTGTTGTGGATGTGAATGACTATCGTAAATCACGAGCCTCCCACGTTGTAGATATGGCTCGCCAAGCCGTCATGCGGGTTCGTACGACCCAGAAGGCCGAAGCAATGCAGCCCATGTCCCCTTACGAACGCAGAGTGGTTCACATGGAGCTTGCTTCCTGTCCAGATGTTGCCACAGAGAGTGTGGGCCAAGAGGGCCAGAGGAGGATTATTATCAAACCTTATCCATAAACAAAAACAGCCGGTCCGGCTGTTTTTGTTTATTCAAGTAGTTCTAATCCGTATAAGTGGTGGTCGTCTTTGCTGACCATTATTACGAAATCTTTTAGAGAAGATAGTAACAGCTTCTCTGAGTTTATTAAGATGTGATTAGCGATTTCTTTGGGCTGGTCTCCAATCCCTACTCTATAGATATGTGTTTCTCCGCTTTGTGCAGCGCTACACACAAGCGAATTATCTTGAGCCCAGGCACAGTTGGATGCCGACGTTTGTATTGGAAGACTTACAGTAGTCTTGGTCTCCATATTAAATAATATCAACCCACCTTTAACAACCATGAGAGCTTGATTACCTTGGGGCGCCCAAGTTAATTCAAAAGGCGCAGCATTCTCGTAAAGCTTTTTAAGATCACCTTCTTGAGAGATACTATAGAGTTCGTATTGATCAGTGGATTGGTTGATTGCTTTTAATACAACCATATCGGGTTTAGGCCAGTACAAGACCGCATTGCCGAGCCTAGTTTTGAGGAGTGTTTTTGAAGCCTTTCCATCGGGTTGAGCAATAATTACATCGGATATATCACCATGGATATTTAAGAAAGCGACTGAATTTCCATCAGGAGAAAATACTGGGGAAGATATTAACCCAAGGTTTGCTGTCTTGTTTGATTCCAGATTTGTGTACTGATAAGAGTTCCCTTTCGAGGTATGAGTGCTATAAATAACCTCTTTTTGATTAGGAGACCAAAACAATTGAGAAATATTGGCCCCAAGCTCCTTTAGAACCTTTTGTTCTTTCGTTATAAGATTGAACTCATCGATTTTATTTAGGTTTTGATCATAAAATCTAACCTTTTCTTCGGAATTTGAGATCACCGGGTCAAGAACCATCCCATTACTAATTTTGAAAACTCCTTTAGGGTAAGCACTCACAGATTCTTTGGGCTGATCATCACTAAAACGCTCTAATATATTAGCTTTCTGCCAGCTCGGCTCCAACGAAGTACTTGATCTTGTGTATAAATAGCCAGTAAGATAGGAAACCAAACCAACCATAAGAGTAATTAACACTATAAGTTGTTTCTCAGTCTTCATCGACTTCTTTAGTTATTTCTTCTCCTGCTTCTTCTGCCTTACTATATAATTTTTTCTCATCTCTGTAAGCTATATAAACCCAAACTACATTTAAATTAATTATAGAAAAAATAGGTATAATGTTTAACCCCTCCCCAATAAGAATGCGTCCAATAGGACTGCTCATTAACTTCTTTTCAATCTTAAAGAACCTACTTCCTAATCTTGCAGCTTTTGCTGTATTTTTTTCTATCGATGTTATTCGTTCTTCAAGCCCGCTAACATAGTTTTTAGCCCTTTTGTATTTTGTATTAGTGACCCAGCAGATAAATAAACTAATTACAAAACACAGAGTAGAAACAGCCATCGCAATAGGTATTCCTATGCCTGTGAATTCAAAAAAATCTACGGCATCTGATATCGCTGCCAAAGAGAACAGGATTGTGTATTTAAAGTACGAAGGATGACCAAATGAACGGCCCTCTTCTACTATTTCTTTAATTTCTGCTTCTTTTGCTGAGCTATCATTCAATCTTGCTTCCTCCAATTCATTTTTGATATCTTGCTCATCCATGTCTACTTCTCCTGCATTTTAGCCCACTCTTCTTTAGCTTTTTCTATCTCCAATAACTGGCGAGGATCAGAAGTAATGATTTGATCTTCTGCATATGACGCTACCACGCGAATGCCGATATGGTTTTGTCCAAGGAAGAACAAACCAAAGCCTACTCGCGCTTCAAGCAAGTAAAACTTTTCCGCATCGGTCAGATTAAAGGTCGTTTGGACGGCTTCTATGGCTGCTGGCGATTGCTTCATTAGAATTTGAATAGAAGAGTTGGTTAAGATCGTTTTACCTTGTGGACTGGCCAAGAAGTCAGGAATATCTTGGGATATAGTTGTTAGACCCGCGTAATATTTACGAGCCCGCTTTGCGATGTTGGCCAAAAAGCTTGCTCCGATCTCATATTTCATGAGCCACCAAGCTTCATCTACAAGCAAGATACGTTTTTTGAGGTTTCGTCGAATAGTAACCCATATGTAATCCAAGATCAGGTACATAGCAATTGGTCGAAGCTCTTCTTCCATTTCTCGAATACTGAA
>JAIFWG010000003.1 GCA_019662005.1 Candidatus Parcubacteria bacterium | reverse complement strand
AGAAATTAAAAAAGGAATGACGGTTTCCGCTCATGCACCTAATATCCTTTGCAAAACTTGCGGCTGCGGAAACGTCACGCTTAGACCTGTAATGCGCTTTAAATAAAACCTCTTAACGACTGAGCGGGAAGGAAAGGGAAAGAAATCCTTGTTGTATGCTAAAACAGCGTGCGGGTTGAAATGGCCCGCCGCCAGCACCGCCCCTCAAAAGCGGATGCTTTTAATAAAAAAGGAGATGGAAGAGGATGAAGGAACCAACCTATGACATGACAGCCAGTTGTCAAAATTGTGGGGAAACATGGACGG
Source organism: Candidatus Parcubacteria bacterium (assembly GCA_019662005.1). GTDB lineage: Bacteria > Patescibacteriota > Minisyncoccia > 2-02-FULL-40-12 > GWA2-44-9 > JAIFWG01. The sequence goes on along the minus strand of JAIFWG010000003.1, from coordinate 36,622 downwards.
AAGAAATTAAAAAAGGAATGACGGTTTCCGCTCATGCACCTAATATCCTTTGCAAAACTTGCGGCTGCGGAAACGTCACGCTTAGACCTGTAATGCGCTTTAAATAAAACAACGACTGAGCGGGAAGGAAAGGGATGAGATGAGAATAGAAGAACTAGAACATCGATTAGTTAAGAAAGCTCTACGAATTTTATATCGCACCGCTTGCGCCGAGCAGTTTCTCTCAGATCCGCGAATATGCTCGGATAAAATGCGGGACATAGAAGCAATCGAGGACTGGTATTTAAAAGACCCCGTCAAAGAAGCTCTTAGAGCCGCCCGATGAAGCGGACAAGGAAAGTTTAACGATGAACCCCCGAATCACTTTAGAAAAAATAATTTTAGACCTGGAAGAATTGATTGAGGATGTCTCGGACGTTCATTCAAAAAAAGAACTTGATCGAATAAGAGATGAATTAACGGAAGTTAAAATTTATGGTGATGGGGATGAGTGAGCGGACAAGGAAGGTGCGGGTCAAGGCTCAGTATGTTGTTAAAAGCTACGGCTCTTTGATTCATATCTGGGAACCAGTTTTTCAAAGCAATTATTATTATGTGATTGCGCCGAACTACGCCGGATATTGTCAGGTTATAAAACATCATTTCGACATTGACGTTTCGGAGGAAAAGCAGCATGAACCGCTAGGCCATACGACTTGTTACGCGCAAGAATCTGGAACGCTTATCTTTATCTGGACGCGGGAACATTCGCCGGACGTAATTGCTCATGAATGTTTCCATGCCGTTTCCTTTGAATTAAGAGCGCGCGGCGTCAGACTTGCCGAAGATTCGGACGAATTGTACGCCTACATGATTCAGTTTCTTATGAAATCAATATTGACCAACCTTCCAAAGCGGAGGAAAGTAAGATGAGCGAGTTTATAGTTGCAGAAGTCACAAAAAATTGGCTTGCCGGACAGCCCGAATATCCACTGATAAGCGATAAGTTCCAGCAAGTGATTGAAGTTAATCTGAGGCGCGGTTATCAGCTCCATTCTTTCCAGATAAACCAAATTATACTCAATGAAACCATTATGACGGAAACCATCATTGCTGTATTCCAAAAGATGAGGGAACTCCATGCCTGAGGATAGGATTTGGACACGAATTAAATGCTTCTTCGGTTTTCACTGGTGGCTTACTCCTGCCGAGGAGCCAGACACTTCAAAGATTCTTGATTATAAGCTTCCGGTAAATGAGATTTGCGGATTCTGTCACAAGAAAGGAAAAATCCTTTACTGGATTGAGAAAAAATATAGGTCTAACCATGCCTGACGATGAGGAAGTGATAGCGAGACAGATTGTAGATACCTTTTTAGTTGATGATGCAATTCTAACCAAGAAAGAACGAATTCGGAATGCGAAGCAAGCGATTGTAACAGCCCTTACCTCCCACGCCCTCGAAGCCCGGAGGCCGCTGGAAGAAGAGATTGAAATTCTCAAAAAAGAACTTTTGGTTTGGAAAAAAGGAGTGGTCAATTCCCAAGAAAAAAAGATTATTGAATTAGAAGCGGCAGTCCTCGCGGAGCGGAAGAAAGTCGCGGATCAGGTCACGGAATACATGTTAGACAGGGCGCACGAATACGATTCTGATGGAGAAATTGAAAAACGAAATGTTTGGGCATTTTGTGCGGGAGAATTACGCACCAAGCTTTTACCCAAAGAGCCGGAGGGAAAGGATGTGCAGGATGACTCTGGATGAAAAACTAACAACTCATTTTCAGAAAGATTTAAAAGGTGATGAGACTGTCCCCTACTGTCTTATGCCAATATCTAAATTAAAAAAAATATTTTTCGCCTGGGTCAGGGAGAGGGTGCCTGAAGAATCCAAAGAAAGCGCATATCATGGAGATACGATGAATTTTTTTTCGGAAGGTTTCAACGATTGCCGCTCTGCACTACTCCAGCGTCTTGAGGAAGAGGAGAAATGACTGATTGTTTTGAAACATGGGACGCTTTCATAAAAATTGGTGCTATTAGTTTTATTGTATTTATTGCCTTTATAGTTGGAATTGTTTGGGATTATTATTCGAAAAAATAATTTTACATGCTGACTGGCCTGCGGCAAACAGGGGCAACGAAACTAACCTTAACTCACGGCAAATGAAGAGGCGTTTCCCAGTCAGCATCTTTAAAAAATCATAGACGGAACAAAAATTAAAAATGTCTACTGAAAGTTTGGAAAAATGGAAGTTAAAAAATCCAGAAAAAGTTAAACAGAAAAATAAAGAATATTACGAAAAGAATCGAGAAATATGCTTAAAGAAAAACAGGGATTTTTATCTTAAAAATTTTGAAAGAATTAAGAAGATTAAGAATGCTAGATTCCATTCCCTTCCCCATTGGGAAAAAATTTTAAAAGGAATACAGGGGAGGTGTCATGTAAAAAGCAATACAGCTTATCGTTGGTATGGCGCTAAAGGAATAAAATGTTTCCTAACCAAAGAACAAATTAAGGATTTGTGGTTTAGAGATAATGCCGATAAATTAGAAAATCCTTCTATCGATAGAATTGACAGCAGTGGGCATTATGAATTTAATAATTGTAGGTTTATTGATAGATGGGAAAACTCGCTAAGATCCAGCTTCGGGAAAAGAGGATGGTCAAGAAAATACACCAATTGTATTTTATGCGGAAAAAATGATACCAAGCACAATTCTTTCGGCAGATGTAGCCGCTGCTACAATCGTATTTGGACGCTAAAGCGCCATAAAAGGGACGAAAAGAACGCTAGCTAGATTAATCAAAAGTTCTTCCTGCGCTGCTGCGACGGGATTGACGATCCCCAATATCAAGCAACTGAGCATACCGCTGATAAATTGTAAAACGAACAGGCTCGGATGTTAGTTCGCGAAGAGTAGAAACGTAAGGCTTGAAAGCGTCCTCATCGTACTCCACAAAGTCCTTCTGATTATCTTTTTCCATAGAAGCTTATCCTCTATTTTTACTTTCCCCACCGTTTGAGAGAATGCAATCTGCTATGATCCTTTATGCAGGAACTTCTTCGCGTTTATTTTTGCCGAGTTTAATTAAAGCTAGAATCAATGCTACTCCGTAGGCGATTCCCCCAACAACATTTGTAGAAAGAGGCAATGGACTAACCCCGACCACAGCCACCACTTCAGCCTTAACGTTATCTGCTATTGCTACCGCATCTTCTCTGCAAGCCGGGTCTTTAAAGCAATCCGTCGCATCAATTTTTGATTGTTTAACCGCCGCACATCCAATCATTCCAAAGACTATAAATCCAATCAATATTTTTTTCATTTTGACACCGTGAGTTTTTCGGCTAGGAAATAGCCAGCAATTAAAGTCAAAAAATCATTCACCGTCTTTACTTGATCTGGCGTCCAATGAATAAATCCAATCTGAACCAAAATATTAATTACCAACCCTGCCAAAATCGTGAATTGTGTTCTACTGCCTTTGAGCGGTTCAAGCTTTAAAATGCTTAAAAATTGATTCATTTTTAATCCTCCTATTATTTAACGAACGCTATCCACAGTTGGAGCATGGATAGAATTATGGTTGCGAGCGTTCCAACACCTATTACGATTCCCCTGAGCTTTGTTTGTTCTTTTTCTAAGACATCAATGCGGATATGAGATTTTTCAATGTCGCGAGTATGAACACCCAGTTCTTTTAAGTCTTCATTGATATGATCATCCAATCGTCGACCAATTGATTGATGAAAATTCTTAGTGTTTTCATCAATGCGAATAAGCATTTCTCTGGTATCCATTGCTTTGATAAATTCCTTAAATTGATCATCAGTGAATGGCATAATTTATCCCGCTCCTAACAATGTTAGTCTCGGTAAAAACGCTCCAGCAGAAGGAGATGAACTCGGTGATGCTGAAGGGCTTGCTGATGGTGAACTGCTTGGTGAACTACTCGGACTGCTTGATGGTGAAGCCGAAGGGCTCGGAGAACTTGACGGTGACGTGCTTGGACTGCTTGATGGACTTGCGCTACGACTCGAACTAGGCGATGAACTAGGACTCGTTGACGGACTCGGCGATGAACTTGGTGAAGTTGATGGCGAACTGCTGGGCGACGAAGAAACGCTCGTACTTGGCGAAGTTGATTTTGAGCTACTTGGGCTACTTGACGGACTCGTACTAGGGCTTGGTGAGCTACTAGGCGAAGTTGACGGAGAACTAGACGGTGAAGTCGATGGTGACGGACTGCTGCTTGGACTTGTCGACGCACTTGAACTCGGACTTGTCGATGGACTTGGACTGCTCGATGGACTGGTGCTAGGTGATGCACTCCGAGATGTTGAAGGACTCGTGCTCGGCGATGCCGATGGACTCGTACTTGGGCTCGGTGAACTACTTGGTGATGTGCTCGGCGAAGAACTTGGTGAAGTCGATGGACTGGGTGATGAGCTAGGACTCGAACTACGACTCGAACTGGGTGAACTACTTGGACTGCTTGATGGACTTGTAGATGGACTCGGTGAAGAACTTGGACTGCTCGAAGGCGAAGATGACGGGCTTGGAGAACTGCTAGGACTTGAGCTCGGACTGCTGGAAGGCGATGAGCCAGAAGCTGCCAGCATACAGCCAAACATATCTAAAGTTCCAGTTCCGCCGGAACCTACGACATACCTATAATTTATTTTGTCCCCTATTGCGATTGAAGCAGAATGAGTTGTGTCCTCAAAAAGACCCGATGTAAGAGCTGTGACAGAAATTGTGAGAGCGGTGCTTGCGGCACCATTTCTAAAATCAAATGTTCCGGCGCCTGTAGAAGCATTGGCCGTGAGATAACATTCTAGATTTGTAGCCGTCATCACGAAGGAAGCGCGAAGCTGAATGGATTCGTTTTCTGTGTTTGTCGTATTGACAATAAGACCGCCGGATAAAGGATAGTAGAATGTTGAACCGGCAGTAAGGGCTGTTGGAGAAGTCCAGCTATACATTTGGAACTTACTATTCGTAGTCCCGAATTCAAGCGCAGCCCCAAGAATAGTAGAACTTCCAGTTCCGACGCCCCCGACGCCAACGATTGAAATGAGATCTCCTGCCGCAATCGTATCGGAATGAGTTGTGTCTTCAAAAAGACCGGTGGTGGATGCCGTTACAGAAATCGTATTAGTGCCACCCGTACCATTTATGTTTAAAGTTACGGTCGTAGCGAAACTGGCTGAGTTTGCGCTGACCATCTGGGAAAGACTTTTAATCGTCCCGGCTGTTCTGTATTTAAATTGGGCAGGAGCTTCCGTCACGGAAAGGGCACTTACATTTCCGCCAGCGTTATAATAACGAGTCGCGGCGCTTACTATTTGGGGCGGCGTACCGGTTGTTCCGTCAGTGTAACCTATGAGCCGTTGGAATGAATTTGTACCAGCAGCAAATGTGGCATAAATATTTTTATATTCGATTGAATGATTTCCGGCCACAGCGGGCGCAGTAATAGACCAATCAACAAGATCACCGGCAACGACAGAATCTGTGTTGGTCGCGTCTTGAAAAAAGCCTGTGGTGTTGCCAGTAATGCTCGCAGCCGTTGAGCCGTCTGCCGTATTTTTCCTGAATTTAAGAGTGCTTGCACTACTGACATCATTGGCGGAAACAAAAATGGAAGCTTTCGCTTCCCGTCCGGTTTATAAATTGACGGAAAGTTTCGGTTGTGCTGCCTCTAATCGCACCACCTAAAGCATTGTAAAAAGTAGTTCCGTCTGAGACTTGGTTGGTGGAAAGAGCGCTGTCTGTCTGAGTTTGGATTAACGTATTGCCCATTTTTAGTTAATAGCTACTTTCCCAAACCCGAAGGTCGAGTCACACCAATCTTGTACGGAATTTTTATTGGCCCCAGACAGGTTATAACCAGTGATAGAAGCGCTTAATATCCGGGCATAATCAGTCCCGTCCCAAGAGAATGAGACATCTACCCCGTTTTTAAAATTAACATTTCCGCTTGCATCCGTTTGCGTGAGATCAGAAACTCCCAAAAATCTCCCATAAAGTTTGTTCTTTCTCACGTTTTCATCTGATACTGTCGAGTAATGGCTTGAAGGTGTGAGAGAAATTATTTTATGGAGATCGCACACATGAATGACTTTATTCAAAGTCCGCACGCGATCTAAATCCTGATCATCCCATGTATATTCAAAAGCACATCCGCAGGTATCCGGGTGCCAAGCATTCGTTTGTATAGTCATTAGATTCCCTTTCCAGTTATTTAATCTCTAAAATTGATTTCCCTGTTTCTTGAAGAGAAAAATCAGTCAATGCTGCCTTTTGAGCCCCTGATAAAACATGCCCTTTAGTCGTTATATTTAAAGTCCTTGAATCGTCTTTACCTGTGAAATTAAAATCAAATCCAACCCCTTTCTTGAATCGTCTTATCACGGAGCCATCGTCTTGAGTTATGTCTTCAGCCATGGCATCGAGTTCCAATAATTTTGAATGTATTTTGTTTTTATGCTGGTTCTCTTGCTTTAAAACTGTCTGGTGAAGATCCTTTCCAGACAACCCTTTATGTTCTGAACAAATATTCAGAACTTCTATCAGAATTTGATTAGTTCCATCATTGGGATCAGGCTCAAAATCAAATAGACATTTGCAGGTATCCGGCCCCCATCGAGTTACGCTCATTTCAAAGCCTCCATTTGGTTAATTCCATTATTAAAAAAATTGACTATGTCCGCAGCTTTCCCCCAATGAGGAATGTCATAAGCCCTGATCTCTGCATGAGATTTCCACTGTTGTTGTTGTCTATCCTCAGTTCCAAGAGGATGATTAATATGGACAATTGAAACTCTTGATAAAAAATCGACCTGTTTACGGCGAGTAACTTTCAGCCTGTCTTCAATCCTGGCTCTTCCGCATTCACCCATTTCACTGTCCGGAGGATGCCCGTTGTATTTATCAAAGCGTTCTTGAAGAGCTTCTATTAAAAGATCACGCGGAGCGATGAGAGAGCAGTTACTCAGTCTTTGTCTGAGCGAGTAAATAGGCTCCCCCCAACTAAAGAGAGACCATCTGTTTCGGTTATAGGCAAACTCATCATCTTGTGGCCTGAATTTAAAAAAATGGCTTTTTGAATAAAGGCAGTCATCCTCAATCATTGCAACGTATTTTGTCGTGGCTAATTTCGCCGCTCTTAATAACTGCCTGTAAATATTGGTGTACCCAGGCTCATCGGTATCCAAAAGATTCATTCCCAAATCCATCGGTTTTTTTGTGATGGAAATAATGGGCATGCCCGGGGCAGCATCTTTAAGAACTTCAAGGTGATAATCAACCCAATATTGAGGTAGCTTATTAAGAGAAATGTATATCCCGGTTATGTCCATATTTCTCGATTTGTTTTTTGTAGAATTTGTTCCGATCAGTGGCACGGCTTGAATTGTGGAAAAGATTAAAGGGATTGAAATCTACATCCCCACACATTTTTCCAGTCGGGAATGTGTAAATCGTCGGGCGTTCGGTGTGGACATGATAAATGCCTTCATCTACTTTCGATTGCCAAACCTTTTTGAAATAGCTGTCTTCGCCTTGGGGATATTGACGATTCAAGACTCTATATTCGTCATAACCGCCAAGTTTTAAAAATATGTCTTTACGCATCGCAAACATATTGGGATGGGGAGTAATCCCAAACCCTCTGACCATATATCTGCTTTTGGGATATCCCCATTTGAAAAGCACTTCAGGATCTTGACAGAAACTTCCATCTTCTAATATCACAGCGATTGACCTAATGAATTGGACTTTATACCCGCCGAATGTCCTGACCATATCAAGGAGTTCTTTGTTTATGAAATGATCAAGATCGAACATTAAAAGATACTCACCATTCGCAATTTCAACTCCCCTGTTACGCGCGATTGAAGCTGTCCATTTTCGTTCTGGCCATTCAAGACGAAGAATTCGGACGGGAAGATTACCGTGATATTCGAGAGGGATTTTGCTTCCATCATCCACGATGACAATTTCGGTATCATCTGGAATTCCCATTTTTTCCATGTAAAGAAGCTGGCGTCGTAAAGCTTCGTGGCTGTCTAATACTGAAATAATTATGGAGACTTTCATTTTCTGAGCAACCACCCATCCATTGAAAGACCCACTAAATATTTACTCGCGAAATCTTCTAACTTGAATCTTCCGGTTCTTTTTAAAAACCAGTCTCTTGCGTCCATCGGATGATGACGCTCTCCGTATTTATTGTGGCAATCTTCAACGACAAGATACTGTCCAAGCGTCACAAGCTTGTTATAGCGATGAAGTTCCCACATCACATGATGGAATGAATGGTCAGAATCTAATATGACCATGACCGATTTATCTCCAACGATTCCTTTAATCTGTTCAACGATTGCTTTATCTATTGAATTTCCTGTGATGTAAGTAATCCTTGGATGCTCTGGTTTGTGAAGCGGTGCAATATCAACGGTAATAACCTGACCATGCCCATTCAACTCACACATATCCGCCAAGAAAATCGCAGAACCTCCCCATTTAGTTCCTGTCTCAACAATAAAATCAGGTTTTTTTTCAAAGATAGCTTGTTGATATAAGGCAAGGTCAGATGGCAGTTTTAGAACTCGATGACCTCTCCAGCGAATAACATTCTTTCCAGGTTTGATCATGTGCCTGTAAAATTTGACGAATAAATTCTTTTTCTCGTTTTCATTAGGTTCGACATATTCATCCCAGGTAGGCGGTCTGAATTTCTCAATGACCCAGGACAATTTTCGAGTTGCCAGCGGCCATTTGTCATTCAGCCAAAGATCCTTGCTATAATCTCGGACTCTCTCAACCTGATTACCTGAAAGGTGATAAGGAAACCCAGGCCCACCACCGCCTCGAAACCAATGAGCGAACCAAGTATTTTTATTTACTTTAAGAGCGCCGCCGGAAAGCCATGCTTTAAGCGAAACTTCAATCCCTTGCTGACCCCAGCCACCTTCATGGAACTCATCACAACCCCCCTGCTCTAAAAACCTTTTTTTATGCATGAACCAGCCCGGCCCCATACAACACATGGTGTCATCAATTATTTCGGGGTTTTTGTGTTGTCTTCGGTATTCTCGGCCTTCGTAGTAGGCTGCGCGAAATGGTTTGTCTGGATCATTAGGACTTGTGAAATACATATAATCGGTGAGCTTGTGAAGTTTTGGTTTCCAGGTATGAATATCGAGGTTGTACATTCGGGGAACGACCGTCCATGACTCTTCACAGTTCTTTGCAAGCTCCACATCAAATCTAAGAGCTACCGCACAATGAGCATCAAGTTTCATGATGAATTTTCCAGAAGCAATCGAAACCCCGTGATTAATACAGGCGCGTTGCCCGATAGAGGTGGGATGATGAACAAACTTTACGCGAGGATCATCAATGATAATCTGAGGGTCGGGAACGTACCCATCCAGTTCCGCGATGACTTCAATATCTCCTTGGGCGTTCTCAAGGATATTTCGGATAGTTTTTTCTAGATATATTTCATTTCGGGAAGGAATGATTACGCTTAACATCAAACCTCTACGTAGGTAAGCGAACCCCCTACCGCGACCGCGTCACTTAAATTTAAATTAAGAAGATTGCTGGCCGCAGTTTCAAACCATCCGATAGGAGAATAGCCTCTCACAAGACCCGTGTTAAGAGTCAGGTAAGAAAGTCCCGTAATATCTGTTCCACCTGCTCCGCTTTGAAACTTTACATTAACATCCCCATCGGCCATTAAATCCATCTGAATAACTCTGATTTTTTTAGTGCTTACGGCTGAAACGATAGTATTGTTTCCAGAAGAACTCGCTGCAATTGTGGCGAATTTAGGAGTTAATTTTGCTGTCCCATTCCATATAAAATCAGTCGCGTCTCTTCCGGAGATAATAGTAAGTTCGTCGGAAGTGATTCCGCTTTGGCCAGCGTAAACTACGCCGAGATTGTCAGTTGCTTTCTGAAGTTGTTGGATAACCTTCACAAACTTATTCCCATCAGACATACGAACCGAGAGTGGCTTATTTGGTAGGTTTGATAGGTATTTTAGATTTTCAAGAGCATCTATGACTTTATTTAAGTCAATATTGATTTCTGGGTTGACGGTGACTTGGGGAGTTGGTACATTAATGGTCGGAATTATTATTTCGGGAACATAAATATCCGGAACTTTAATTTCTGGAATGTTAATTTCTGGCTGGGCTACATTAATTGTGGGATTCAGCTCCATATTCTTTGCGAAAGAATCATAAAGCTGAGTCATTGTTTTTAAAATCTCAGCCAATCTTCTCAAGCTTTAAAATATCCGTAGAATTGGCGACTTCATCGATCTTTACGGCTGAAAGTGAAGACTGGAATTTCTTAGACAAAATTGCTAGTTCCTGGCGAAGTGCCAACTTTATCTCATCGAAATTGTTTACAGACACAGTTTCTTTAGGCATATAATCCTTCTATGAACCCATGGCTCATAATCATAACTTTAGGCATGTATGTGTTTATTGATGGCGCTATTAATGCCTATTTAAAATATCGTAAAGAGATTTCCCGGCTCCAAAAACAGCACCCACACCCGCAGTAGTAGCCGCTCCCCTGGCTCCGTGAAGAAGTAAGTCAGAAATCAAAACTTTCTTCGCATCACTCGCCTTGGCTTTCGTAATCAAAGAATCCAGTAAATCAGAACTGTTCTTATGTTCCACAAGCGCATCCATTGTTGCCTTCTGAGAATCTTGCATTAAACTGGTTAAGTTTTTCGCGTGTGATTCTTGAGCCTGCTGAAGGCCTGAGACCAAGCTATCTTTTGTAGTTTTAAGTGACTTTAATTGTGAGAATAATTCAGGATCACGCTTAGTCAATTCCTCAACAAGGCGCATCTCATCAGGGCTAGCTTTTCCATTAAATGCTCTGTTTAAAAGATTTGTTCCAGAAGTAGTATCAAAACTTCCAGATTTATTAAATGGTTGAAATATCTTAAACATCTCATTTTTTAACTGATAAGGTTGTTTATATTTAGACCTAACAACCTTAAATTCATCAAGAATGTCAGCAACACTCTTCCGAACAGCGGTAACCGTATGATCCCCACCATGTTCACTTGCAAGGGAATTAATCTCCTGGTCAAAATGAGACAATGGCCTTGCAACATTTAATTCAGAAGAAGCTCTATCTTGAGCATTATTGATTAAAGACATGATCTTCTTCTCTGCCGGATTCAAAGGACTTCCACTCTCAATCTTGCTGTAAATTCCAGAATCAGCAGCGCCTCTAGTCAAAGCATCTAATTCTTGAGATGGGGTAATCTTCGCTCCCTTTCCTGCTGCAGCATAGTCACGCCCAAAATTAGTCTTTAATTCGTTCCAATAATTCATTACTGAACTTCTTGCATTTCTGGACGCTTCATCAGCCGCTGTTTTGATATTTCCGGAAATATCTTTAATCTGCTCTCCGGTACTTATCTTCTTAGCCGCCATATTAGCGTTCATGTCAGCGGCAATGGATGTAGATTGAATATCGTTAAGGACTTTTGTCGTTTCCAGATGAGAATTGAGCGCAACCTTTTGAGCTTCAAGTGGAGCAGCTTTCGACTCCATAAGTTTCCCAAGGAGATTTTTCCCTGCCCCAAATGCAGCCCCGCCCGCTTTAAGCAATGGAGCGCCTGTTTGTTCCCATGCTGCAACTTGTCCGGGAGTCGATCCAATTCCTTCATAAATAAACTTTGCGACAGGATTTATGTTTGATTCTGGAACATCTCCGGCATACTTGTCATAGAGTTGTCTTGATTGCTCCGGAAGATTAAATTGATCCGGAACCTGGCCTAGTTTTAGAAGCATGGAAAGAGGAGTAACTGCAGCAGCTCCTCCTTTAAAAAATCCGCGCTTTGCTTCATTTCCAGCCATCAGGAAAGAATCGACTAACTGGTTTCCAGTTCCTTGAAATTGAGGCTGATCAATGGCCGCAGCGCTATCAGGAATAACTGCATCATCGGGAATTGAATCAAGCTGAACCTGATCATCCGGAATTATTTGAGAACCCATTTGCCCCCCTGTCTTACAACTGGTTTCCCATTGTAAGTGCCTGTAGCTCCATCTGAAATATTCGAAGAATCCCCCGAAACATAAGCCCCCTTCATCTGATTCCATTCATCCTGATACTTGGATATAACTCCACTGTTTGCTTTTTCCTGATAATCAAAGTGAGATTTAATTGCTTCATTATTTACGTTTTTCAGATCGCCAATCACCTGAGTTAGATGATTCTTAATGTCCGGAGGAAGCGCATCTGTAGGCTTTCCGTTGATATATTGTTGAAGTCCCGCAATCCTCTGTTGGATTGATTCATACTGAGAATGTTTCATACCCTGGTCAGATGGCGCTCCGCCCGCATAAATGCCCGCGATATCAGCAACGATGTTCTGAGCATCTTGATTAGTTAGAATCTTGTTATTTTGTAAAGTTGATAAAGCTCGGTCTGCCCGGAGATTTCCGTTTGAAGCCATCCCGAATGTCGAGCGAGATGAGGCTAAAGATGGATCAGAGTTCCTCACAATCTTTTCCCAGGACTTTTGATCCTGAGCATCCTGTTTAACTTGCTGTTTTTCAGCATCTAGAGCAGGCTTATTCTGGAGATTCGTTACTGTTGCGTTATTCTTATTGATTGAACTCACAGTCAGAAGATTCTTTAACTGATTTGCAGGGGACGTATAAGCATTTAAACTATTCGTCTGAGGATTAAGAGAAATACCGCTTCCGGCGAGTGTCGCCTGAGTCAATGCCCCCTTAATCATATTGTCATATTGCTGTTGCTTCGCCCGCTGAAGCATTAAAGCCGCTTGAGGAATTGCGTTCAAATCGGCATTTGATCGAGCGTCCTTTTGTTGTTTATAATTTAGCAGTTCCGTTAAGACTGATCCCATACTATAATTCCTCCATGTCAATACACAAAAACCTTGATAAAAAATTGATCATAAGACTTTATGAGAGCGGAAAACCTATTACAGAAATATCCAAAATTCTTAATGTTTCGAATAATGCAATTCAATACCATCTCTCTAAACAAAAAATTAAAATGAGAAAATCTGGATTTTACTTTAAAAGTAAAATGTCTAAGGTCAACAGAGGAATAAGAAAAGGAATTAGCTCTAATCATGGGTACGTTCTTATTTATACTCCATTTCATCCCGATAGAAATGCCATTGGTTACGTCAGAGAGCATAGGCTGGTCATGGAGAAACACATCGGGAGAAGGCTTTCTCCGAGAGAAATAATCCATCATAAAAATGGAATTAAAAATGACAACAGAGTTGAGAATCTTGAATTGACAACCAGAAAGTATCATCTGAGCCATCATTCCGAAGTGGCTGATTATATTAAAAAAACAGGAGAAAAGATTTGTTCTCAATGTAAAAAATCTTTTCCAATATCTATATATAAAAAATCCATAAAAACCCCTTTCTATTGCGGGCCTTGCAAACCTTGTTTTAATCGTATGCGAAGAAATTGGAACCATTAAAACTCCCATAGATTCTCCTAATTTAATCCATACGGATAATAATTGCTGAGATTGCCAAGAAGATTAGACGATGAATTAAGAGGCTGATAAATCGGATTGTAAATTTGCTCGCCTCCGCCGCTCGTAATTCCAGGAATCCCACTATTCCTGTTTCCAAAAAGAGATGCTCCGGCTCCGAGGAACTGCCCCCCTGATCCCGACTGCCCAAATCCTCCTGATAATCCTCCAAGTCCCGCACCAACAGCAGCTCCGTAGGGACCGCCCAGCGCAAAACCGCCAATCCCACCACCTAAAGCCCCAGTTAAAGCCCCCATAAATCCTCCTCTTTGCTGGGGTTGATTTATCAGTGCAGCCGAAACTTGGTTTTCGTAATTTTGTAGCGCGAATTGATTCGTCTGACTTTGATTATTAAGACCTGTCTGGCCAACGCCTTGCGCAGCATTAAGCCCCACCCCATAAAGAGAAACGCGGTTCTGAAGAGCGCGATTAATATCCGCGATTCCAGCATTCGCTCCTGCCGCTGTAAGCTGCGCAAGATAATCACCTTCGTAATTCCCCAAGGCCGAGGCTGTTGTAGAGCCTGTCAACTGATTATTCGCCTCCAAAGTATTTGTGATATTCTGAAGCCCTGTTCTATAACTTGGCGCAAGCTGACTTTGCAAAGCCTGTAAGGTCAACTGCGTAATCATCGGATTCGTTGAAGTTGCTTCTCCGAGTTGTCCGGATAATCCTTGGTCGGATGTAAGTCCATTAATCAAGTAATTGCTCTGATCTTTTAAAACATCCTGTGACCATCCAACATTTGGATCAGACTGAAAACTTGGTGTTTCAGGAAGACTGGGCGCTGTTTGTTTTGACATGGTTTCTCCTTAAATCAATTCTTTTAAAATCAGTATCAGAATTCCTTTTGTAATAGATGATTTCTTCAATTTCATTTTTTTTAAGATATTGACGTAATATTTTAAGAAGAGAAATTTTTCTTTTCCCTTCACTGACTGCAAAAGCCACATAGAGCGTTTCACCAGATTCTTGTTCAGGCATCACATCTGACCACTTTTTTTCCCATCTGGGAATTCTGTAAGCCATCACAAAAACAGACGCATCTTTGTTGGTATAAAGATATCCCCTAAGATGAGCAAATAAAAGAATTCTGGGCCAATCTCCCTTCGAAGTAAGCGGGCAAATCTTGCTATTTAAAATTAATTTTAAACATTTCTGAAGAAGCTCATGCTTTTTGAGGGTCATTCTCAGCTTCTATCTTTTTTTTAAGTGCATAAATATCTTCAATTAATTTTCCTGGAAAATTAATTGAATTTATCATTTGAAGTAAAATATTTTTTTCTTTGTCTGTAATATCCATTAATAATAAGCTAAATATTTCGTAGCTCCTCCAACTCGGATTGGGATTCTTCCAACCGCCGCACCGCCACCGCCTGTAGGATCAGTAGCATTTGCTGGAAGCTCAAAAACGTTCGTTCCGTTTCCGTCAAAACGAGCAAGGCCAGCATCTACCCAAAGAGAATAAGCATTTGTGATTGTTATGTCGGAACCTGAAGGAGCCGCATCGATATAAACCGTTGCTGCGTTAGTGACTGTTTCCGCACCGCCACCGGCAACACCGTTAATAGTAGTCGCTAGGAATTGATAAGAACGTTGATTCGTAATCGTGGTCCCGGATGCAACGCCCATTTCAAATGGGCCAAAATTAACAAAATTTTGCTCTGCCGTTACATCGATCACATCCTTACCAAAGATATAAACCGTTCCGGTGTTGACGCCTGGCAATGCAGAACCTTGCCCCATTTGGATATAAATGCTGCCATTATAATTTCCGCTCGTGGCACCTGCGCCAGCGGTAAGAAAGACATCTCCTCCATACCCGTCCGCATCTACAAATACATTTCCAGCCGTTAATCCGACCCCACCTGCATCTCCGCTGGTGCTCCCGCCATCACCGCCCACTAAATAGGCAGTACCACCGTCGCCCGTTTCGCCGCCTCCCCCTGCATAGACAATAAATTCTCCGCCACGACCCGCTCCGGTAGCGTTACCAGCTGAAAAACTAATGTAGCCGCCATCGCCTCCAAGAACGCCGCCATCGCCTCCAGATACAATAAGATCTCCCCCATCAGCCGAACCATTTCCGTCGGACCCGGTAATGAATAAACGATTACCGTTAGTGTTTGCAGTAGCCTGATCCAAGACTTTGATTGTCTTATCTGCATCCGTCGTTTCTGAAAAATTAATATCGCCATTAATTTTAAAAATATTAGCTGTCTTATCCCAAGTTAAATCAGAATCCCCACCAAATGTTCCGTCATCATTAAACTGAATCTGGGTATCAGATCCCGCTGGAGTTGCCTTTATAGTAATGGTTGAATTTGCGCCAGCATCGGTAAGACTAATATTGGCACCCTCCGTCAAAACTCTCTCTGCGGTTAAACTCGCGTCTGTTGCAAGTGTCACATATTGAGCATTACCAGAACCCCCAGACCCTCCTCCGGCAACGACTATCGACGTCCAACCTGTTGCGGTCTGAACGCCCGATTCCTTGATATAAGCACAGGTGCCAGGCGCTCCATCAAGCCGCATGTAGAATGAACCAATCTCAGCGACCACAGAGCCTTCCGGACTTCCTATCCCTGAATAAACCCTTTGTTTAACTCCGTCCCCAGCGACATTCTCATACAAAAATTGAAGCATTCGATTAAGTTCAGAAATGCCCTGAACTGTTTGTAGTTTATCGCTGGAGAGTTCTGAAAAACCATCAGCCACCGGATTTCACCAAAGCAACAGCCTGGAACTCTTCTTTACTCACACCGAGCTTCTGAAAGATCGCTGCCTTCTCCGCTTCCTTATCAATTTTGGTCTGCGTCTTTGCCGGATCAACTTCAACCTTATCCCCATTTACAGACCACTCATCCTGCTTAGAAGAATCAGGAAGATCGATCTTCTGTTTCACAAGCTCTACGGATTTACCAAGCTCAGGATTTTTACTCTTAATCTTTAAAGTAAACCTCGCAATGAAATCATCCTCGCTCTCACCAGGAAGCATGTCATCTGAATGAAGATGCGTTACACTCACTCCACCGTCCGGTCTATTCCAAACAATCACCCTATCTAAATGTGGCATACTATTGATCTCCAAAAAGTGCAAAGCTCGCTCTTGTGCAATCAACCGCAGATCCGGCTTCGTTAGTTGTTGTAAAATTAACGCTTCCAGCAGCAGGCGAAGTCCCGTTCTTAATTGCAATCGTTGTGGTGTTTCCAGCTTGAGCCGAAAGACATCCTCCAACGAATGCGTAATCCGCACTTGAAAAATCCGTTGTCATGGTCACGGTGTAGTCACCCGTTCCGTTATCCGTAATCGTGGCGTCCATGTTGTAGGATGTGGTAAAAGCTGGAGTTCCAGAGCCATTGAAGACTCCCCACGCTTTTGCAACTCCAGGGTTCCATTTCACGCCAACGGGGGTCACGCTTTTTGTGTTATTTGTGGCAGCTTCCATTTCAGATTGAGAGGCCGGAGTAATTGCCGCAAGAGTTACAATGTCTGAAACTAAGGCTTTCTTTGTTTTATTTGAATCTGAAACATCAGAGGCAATTACCACATAATCCCCTGTCGCTGCACTTACCGTTGTAAACCCATTCCCAAAAGTCGTCGTTACCGCAGAGGATGACAATTTCGGGCCATGATTGCTTGAACCGTCATGCGCATGCCCGGTCGTTGCGTTAAGAGCAGCCATAACCCAGTTGATAATGAGATCGAACTGCCCCTCTAGGTCAGAGTCCGTTAAAATTTCAGTTCCCCAGTTTTTTGTTCTTACCAAATCCGAGTCATATGCCATTTTTTCTCCTAAGCCTCGTCCACAGCCAAAGCGTGAATTTTTATCTTTTTAATTTTAGGTCGAATTCCAGAACCTTCATTTGTGATCTGGAAATTAAAACGTCTTCCAACAGCGCTTGAAGGAAATGAAGTTGTAACTGATTTGTCTGGCGGAAGAGACGCTAACAAAGATGAATTGACTATAAAGGTTGAATTCAATAAATCCCCACTCGCCGTAAGAGTTAAAGTCTTTGATCCGCTATTAAGGCCCCGGTCTGCTGTCCATTGGATTGTGATATTTCCAACGGTTCCATAATAAGTAACTGTTATTTTTGTAAGCTGTATCTTGACATCATCAACTGCGAACTGACCGCCTCCAGCAAAAGCAAAATCTCGACTTGAAAAGTCTTTGGTCTTGTAAGTGGCTTGCGTGTCATTGTTTTCATCTGAGTCATCTTCCGTTTCAAACTCGTAAATCTTGTCTTTCTGGCTAGAAGTTATATAGAGTTCATTGGCCGAATATTTAAGAAGGGCCGGATATCCAAAATTATCCGAAAGATCAGGGTTGACAGGCCTATTCATCCAGCGAGAGAATTTGGCATCAAAAATTCTCATGCAGTTAGGGTAAGAGGCTCCGCTGCCAAGCTCGTTATAAATGAGATAGTATTTCCGGTCACGATAGATTCCATAAATTCGTTTTGTAAAATCAATCAATTCCACAAAGACATCACTATTAAATTGCGTAATCTCATTAAAATTCACGCCGTCATAGACGAATATTCCAAGAGTCGGATATTGAGAGAGGAAATAGACGCCTTCATCGCCAAGAGCGATTGAATAGGGAGCCGAGCACCCGCGTCCGGGAGTTGAAATAGGCCTAAAAGCTGTGTTCGGGAAATTAGAAAGGGCGTAAGCATTTCTTTTTGTAAAAACTAGAATCTCATTACCAGAAGGAAAATCAGGCATACATCCCTGCGTATGATCTGGAAGATCAATGCTGTACGCATCATTTGAAAGACTCCATGCATCTGCTGCTGTCCAGTTCCCGGTGCCAGCCCTCGATCCATAAACACGGTATGGATAATTCAAGGAACCTTCTGCGACCATTCTGTTTTTATGCCTATAAACACGATCACAGGCATCAGGGGGAACACTACTGGGGGTTGCAATGGAAACTCCAACTGCTTTCTTTTTCAGGTTGTCCGTGGAATTCGTAATCCATAAAAATCCAAGCTCATCTGAAAATCCATGAGAAAGAATTCCGGAAGTAAAAGCATTATTATCATCATTGGTAAAAGCTGATCCGCTTTTATAAATTAAATCGCCTTCATAGATTGCATAGACTTGGGTTCCCCCAGAATCCTCATGTTGTTTTATGAAATCAGCAGCATTTGTGTAACTGGAACTTCCGTCAGCGACTTCATTAAAACCTCTGGTTCTCTCCATTCCGCCAAGACTTGTCGCATCCCAATTCTCAAGGATGCGAGCTTCGTTGGCTTTTGTGGCCTGATCTTCGGAAATTGTATTTTCTCCTCCAGAGAATGACAGAAGTTCTAGGACTATCTCTAGCCCATCGTATCTATCTAAAAGAGGTTTATTCGTCTGCTCAATGCCCATTCACTTATTCCCTTTTTTCAAGCAAAATCAAATCCCTGCCCTACAACATCCGCATCTCCAGCATCGATAAGGTTTGTGTCTGGCTTTGCAAACATTAAATTGAGATAGATTTCTTCACCATAAGCTTCGCCATCTCGAACAAATTTGTTGTATTTTGCAGCGTACTTGTCAGCGATTGTATTTTTACCAACTTGCTGAAGAAGTTCTGCAGCTGCCCAATAAACAGAAGCTTCCCTGAATTCATCCTGGAGGATGGATTCGTCACTATCAGAAGAAAGAGCCACTGTGGGCTTCCTTATATAATGAAGGATATAAGCCTTACCGTTAGAAGAACCCCAAAAATTAAAATATCTGGAACCAGATTCCTCCGTAATATATACAGCAGGATATGCGCTTCCAGATGTATTCCACCGCTCATATTCAGTAATGGATGTCTGCCTGTCATTCCAGATATCTTTGCCATTAACAATAAGAGCCACGGGCCGAAGAATCCCTGATGGGAATACAAGTTGAGTCCCAGAAATGGTTCCTGCGGCTTTTTCACGAACGCATTTCGAATCCTTGCAAAAATGAAGCTCTCCACGGTTAAGGAATAATTTCCTTGTGGTTAAAGAAAAAGCGTCATCCGTACTAGTATTACTATCTCCCAAAAGAACACTTAAAAGCGTCTGTTGATCCGCGAAGGTCATACTCATACAGTTACCTCTTTAGGGCGAAGCATTGCGTCGTAAGCTTCGACCCATAACTTTGCTTTTGTCTGAATGTTGTGATTTTCCATGACATCTGCGAAAGCCCGTTTTGCCATGAGGCGGCGTTGCCATCCATTTTCAATGAGTGCGTCAAGAGCCATTTCCCATTCAGAATTGTCAGAAACAAGAAATCCGGTTTCTCCGCTCTTAATCGCAGGGGCGTACGGTTCAATATTCGCCGCTACGGTCGCGCATCCAAGCATCGAATATTCCATCCACTTGATTGCGGATTTCGTCCAATTGAAAGAATTATTGGCAAGAGGACAAATGCCAATATCAAGATTAAGAAGCGTCATCTTGTAAGGGTACGTTTCATGATGCACCCAGTCCTGCCATTCAATCTTGTTTTGATCGCAGCCTTTGAAAAGATGTCGGAATCTTTGATCTCCAAAATAAACGAATTTCACGTTGTCATGTTTTTCAAGGACATTTTTAATCACTGGAACAATTTCATATAAATCTTCGTAATGCGACCAACCACCTTGCCAACCAATCCTAACTTCTCTTTTTGGAAACTCCGGAAGCGTAGGCCAAAAAGTCGGATCAATAACGTTCGGAAGCACTGAAACGTTTGGAGTGATTTTCAAGAATTCGTTTTGTAAGATTGAAGTCGTACAAGTCACCATATCAGCCTTCTTGAAATTCAATCTAAACATATCCCGAAAAGCAATGTTTCGCTCAATGTTGAATATTTTATTACCGTCTCCACTGACCATATCTTCTGACCAAAGCATTTCTTTCGTTCCATCCGCCCATGTATATTCCACGGGTTCTGTCCCGATATATTGATAAAAGGGATTAAGTGGTGAAGTATTGAAAGGATCGTCATCATAATCGGCCACAATGTGTTTTCCGTACTTCCGGCAAGTCTTAATAAACTGAAGCCATTCTTCGTTTGCGGGCCGTTGGAACACAATGACATCAGCTTCAAGAGCAAGTTTGATGGATCGATCCATGGCGACATCTCTCTGGTGAATGATTGCAACATCAGCCAGATTCTGTTTCAGGACATTATCAAGAGGCATGAGAATTCTATAAAAGTTGCAAGCTGAATCATCGCGTTCTATGCCAAGAATCTTCATGCAAAAACCTTCTCTTCCAATTCAAACTCGATTTGTTTAATAACTCGGTTCATAGAATAATTGTCGTCGAAACCCCACGACGGTTTGTTTGGAAATCCAAGACAGGACGGCGGCGGTTTCTCGTCCTCCTCAGATTTGAACTTGGCCCATCCGAAATCAATCAGCTTAATCACATCGTATTTCACCATTAAATTATCAAGCTTTATGTCTCTGTGAATAATTCCAAAAGTATCTAAATCATTTAAAATATTCCGTAGCTGCTGAAGCCAGTTATCGGGAAGGTTATTGAGCAAAGGTTCTCCACAATCCTGAATCTCGATTTCTCTCTTTTCGACATCACAAGAATAGACTTCCGGGAAATGGATAGAACTTGACCTTGAAAGGATTTCATACTCGTTGCGGACAAGCGAATAATCCAGATAACTAACTTGTCTTTTTAGAATTTTTCCGTTCTCTCTACTGACGATTGATGTTGCCCCTTTCCAATATCCATTAAAGGCCCCAACGGATTTGTCTTTGGGTTCAATCCACCCAACATTAGAATTTCTCAGAGCCTCAAGCAATTCAGGAATCTTCGCATCTCCGATATATTTTCTGTAATTATCTGAGATCATCGCCTTGTGATGAACAATGTGATAAGCAAGAGCAATCCTGTGATGAAGAGGGTCTGGAGTATAAAATCCCCGCTGACTCCATTCTCTTTTTTCGAGGATAGCCTTCTCAAAATCAGCCGGATAATAATCATCCCCAATATGTCTCACATCCACATAGACATAAGAATCATCAATCGGAACTTTCATGCGAACACGCGGATAAGCAAACTCTGGTTTTGCCTGCGGGAATATTTCTTTCCAGTGATTAAAATCGTAAACCAATAGATCAAGATCGCTGTGTTCCCCAAGCGTAACGTCATAAGGCAGTCTTTCCCAATTACGCAAAACGACGTATGGAAAACTCACATCGTTCATAAAAGAGAAAAACTGTCTCAGCGTATCCATTAGCAAATTTTGAGCGCTATGATTGAGGCTTCAGTTACGTCAAAAGTCCCGGCAGATGGTACCGTTGCGACTGACCCAAATATCGTAATCGCATCATTATTGGAGTCAGCCGTTGTTGTATAAAGAGCCGGAGGAATCGTTACTGTGTAAGTAATTGTTTCAGTCGTGACAATATCTGTACTTTGAGTTGTCGTTGCGCCTGTCACATCAGCAGCTGTGTTATTCGTGCGCCTCAACTTAAAAGTGTAGGCTCTATTTGCCGCAAAAGTTGCCCCTGTATTTTGAACCGTTACGCGTCCGAACATGAGCCAAGTTCCAGGAGCGTTAAGAACCACCGATGGGTCAGTGGTTCCGAAATCCAAAGCCGTTGCTGTGTTCGTTAATGTATAAGCCGTTCCTGAAGCATAAATTGATCTAACATCACCCGGTGTCATTTAACCCTCACTTTGTAAATGTTTCTGTTAGCGTAATTTGATCTGCTGATAAATTCATGATTTCCAAATTCTTTCGTTAAATCTTCTTCTAGCCGGTCATTGTTTCCAACGCCTGATGGAGCAACAAACAATGTTGAAACACGCTCTTTGATCCACGGGAAATAATTGATCCCATTGTGATAATGCAAATCCAGATAAAAACATATATCAAAATTTCCTTCGACGTCTTTAATGCTCCTAACAATAAGCTCATGATTAAATTTTTCGTCAGGTTCCACGCCAACGGCTTTGCCGCCGCCGTCAGTTACAAAGCGAGCCATGAAATATCCATTTGAACATCCGATATCAATCAAACTATGATTTAAAAATACCCCATAATCAGCCATTACTGATTGATATCTCTCCCCACAATCAGCCCTATTAGGCATTGGGATAGTCATTACGCTTTGCATTTTGACCAATCCTTCTGGATGATATTAATGCAGCCCTGCACTCCCCATGTTTCAAGGGCAGTAAAAAGTGGAACTCGATATTGTTTTGGAAGTTCACAGCCCACAACTTCAATCGCATTGTCATTCATCAGTTTTTCATCCAGATATTTATTCATTGAGTCAGGATTTGTAAGATATTCATCGCACTGGAATCTTTTACATATCTCAATAATCCTCTCAGTCCCTTTATTTTTAGTTTCAAAGTCATAATGAATCTTGGAGGTGTTAATACTTAACATCTTACAAAAACCAATAATGAGTGGCATATTCACATCAATAAGCTTGTTTCCATCTGTATAGAATTTATCCTTAATGGTTGTCATTCCACCCGTAACGGGTTTGGTGATCCACTTCTCGTCAAGATTAAAACGATTTTGAAAATTATTCTTTTCAAATTGGCAGTGAATCATGACAACAAAAACATCGCTTTTCTGAATCTTGTGGAAATAAGAAAGCCAGGGAACGAAATTCGGTTGGTGACAGCCAAGTTTCATACCGCCATCCCTTTAAATTCAGCTTGTGGAATGATGCGAATTTTCTCTTCTTTCGGCTCATCACATTCAAGAGTATTGAGAGCAGATTTGAGCCTCGAATAAACCTGAATATTATTTGTAAGAGACACCGTTTGTCCGAAATCTGTCCAAACTTTGAATTGATATTCATGAATAGCTTGCCTATAGTCTGAACGAGCCGCGTCATGCAACATAACGATAGGAGAATGTTTTTTTGCAACATCTAGACATCTTGAACGATCACGCCCATCAATAAACACAAAATCATAATTGCCTTTAAGGGCCTCGACGTATTCATCCATTTCACGAAAATAATGAAAATTCACATTGTCATAATGAAGCCGTTCAATCAAATCATAGAAAATCTGCTCATTCTCGACAGAATCGAGACGCTGGACACTTGGATGTAAAGCCATGATCTGAGTGGATGTTCCAGGCCCCCACTCAAAACAAACCCTTGGTTTAAATTCATCCAGAATCGCATAGAGCGTTTCAGCGTAACTATGCATTGATTTTGCAGGCATTGATCGCGACCCTTATTTGCGAGGAGTTCATTCGCCACGGATGAAAAAACCACTTGTCATGGTCAATAGAGAATGGCTCAGATTCGAGAGATTTCCAACCTTGTCCGTTAATAAGCGTAATCCGGTTTTTTTCACAAATTCGTTCTGTCGCCTCATTCCATGACGTGAAAGGCGTAACAAAAGTATCTGCACCGAGAAATCTACAGGACGTAACAATAGAGAGTTCCTGCGCCCCATCAGACATTTTTCCATGATCAGAATGAATTAAGCCGTGAGATACCTTCTTCACATATTCTGGAAATGCAAAATCGCGCATGATTCTGTCTACATCCATAAAATATTTAAGATCGCGGTTTCGCATCGGAAGATCGGGATAAACGCTTCCATAAATAGAAAGTTTTGAAAAAAGATTGACGCAATACCAAATCTCTGCACCCAAAACTTCGTGCATAAATTCGGCTGATTTATTGAGGTCTGCCATGTTTGTATTTGGAGACACATCATCGACGCGTACAATCATGCCGCACTCCAGGAGACATCGCGTCTAACTTCCGCTGAGTATTCTTCATGTTCTTTGCTCTTAATATGAAGAGGATGAGCGCCGCTCCAGTGTCCGATATCTTGGATGGTGACGGATGGAATCCAACCACACTTCGCCTCATTCTCTTTAATGATCTGAGTTAAAAGATTAAAAGCCCCGGAAATTCCATTTGGAGAATAACGCTCAAAATTCATATCTTTTATGAGGCTCGCTCTCATGCACCAAAGGCCCCCCACTGATTCGGAGGGACGAACGATCGCGCCTTCTCGCCCATAAAGAAAGGCTGCATTAGATGGAAAGACATTGGGAGAAATAATGTCATAATCGGTCGTATCAAGAATATGCGTCAAATCTTTCAACCAGTTATCAGGGACGAGGCAATCGGAATCCATCTTTGCCAAATATTCATATTTGCCGCGAACCTCTTCAAAGAAATCAATGATGGTGTTCCGAAGACCTGAGGAACCATCCAAAAAGTAAAATTCAGCAGATTCATAATCTTTTGATTTTTTAATAGCCTCAATACAAAGCCTCGCATATTCCAATCTTTTATAAATCGGAACTAGGACTGCGGTACGCACAATTTATCCTTCGCTTCAATAATTGCATCCGCGAGTTGATTGAATTCGCTGAGGGACAGTTCTAGGCGCTGATCTCTAACTTTTAAGTGAATGTAAGTTTGATCGCTAAGTTCTGCGCCCTCAGCAAAAATCTTTCCTTCATTTAAAAGGTACAAATTGCGATTAAGATTAATAGCAATATCGTCAGAACCAATAGGGTCACAGGCTACCTCTTTGCGACATAATTCAATGTGTCTATCTCCAGGATCGGGGCTTCCAAGTTTTTCCCAACGTTTCAAGGCGTCCGCCATTCCTTGCGCGACGCTAATCCAATCTTTAAGAGAAAGAATGATTCGTAGATTCCTATAATGGACATGGACCTTTTCGCAAATCTCAACAACAAAACGGTTATTAAAAACAGCTTTGCCCTCTAATTTTCTGTCCGCCAACCTTGTAATTGTCTGGCCCATCTAATTTGTCTCCATCGGGCGGAACGCAGGCCCGTAATACATCTTGGCTTGCATCAATGAATCAAGGGCATCTTCCCCATCACAGATTCTTTTCATGAATTTTCGCCAAACTCTTTCATTATCCCAAAAGTAGGGATCAACAAGATTCACCATGAACATGTAAAGTTCTTGAGGGATTTGGTAATCAAACTTGAAAGTTCCGTCTTCTGACCACCCATAAGAATCTGTAAACTTCCCTTTTTTCCCGTATTTTTCGTAATCTTTCCATTCAAGGATGTTCTGAACTCTTGCGATCTCACAGATTTCAGGAAAACGGGCCACCTGTTTTTCGATAAATCGTTTCCCTACCGCTTTAATAAAATCAAAAGCATTCTGCTCAATTCCGGGATTTTCTTTAACGATTTCCCGGATGGATTCCTGTCTTCCCTGTTCTAATATTGGACTTGTCTGTTCTTCCATAAGAGTCAGGGGTTTTTAAAGGAAAACCCCTGCGAAAACCGTTAGAAACAATTGCTTACGAAATTGTTCCCGTTGATCTCAGCCAACGAAGTTGACCATGAGCCTTCTCATTTCCGTACTGAAGACACATTTCAGCTTCGACCCAGCCCTTGACAGAAGAGGCTGTTGCTGCCCCTTTGTACTGCTGAACATCGCGAAGAATTGCAATCTTCGCCATTTCAGGAGTCACGATTGCAACGCGAGAAGCCATCATGTTCCGGTCAGGAATAACGTCAACCGTCCCAAATGAACCCTCGTACTTATTCACGTTCTGAATCGCAGTGCGAGTCGAGGCTTCAATGTTCCACGTGAAACCCGTCTTCGCGCTGAACTTCTGGGAAATAACGCGTTTATGGAATCCACCGCAAAACAAAGCGCGAGGATTTCCACCATTATTCCAAATCTTCTGAAGCACGATATTCACATTCGCTTCAGTGATCTGGATACGTCCCGATGAGCCAGTTCCCGTTCCTAAGGCCGTGTTCGAGATAATGACCTTGAAAAGACCCGCAGAACGCCGAGCCAAACCCGTAGCGCCAGCCGTTGCTACAGTGCTCCACAAGAAAATGGAATCATAATCACGAAGCAAACTTTTCATCGCTTTCATGACCTGGTTCGCAATTTCATCACGAACACCCGCTTTATCCACGGCAATTTGAGTGAAGGTAACGTCAAAGTTGCGGTGTTTAATGTGCGTATAGTTCGTAACACGAGTACGCATTCCAGGAGCGGCGTAAGTAACCGATGCTCCTTCGATGGAGCCAGTACGACTGGTAGACGCAAGAACATCCGTCATCCATTCATGTGTTCTGGCCGTTGCTTTAACTTTCCCTGCCATTGCAAAGAAAGGAACTTCGTCAGGATAAAGCGCTGCAACTTCAGACGCTAAATCTTCACGATTACCTTTCTGTAAATAGGTGTTAACTGTAGGTTGTGTTGCCACTGGACTATCTCCTCATGTTCTCCAGGGAGCGAAGCTCTGAATCAGGCACAAGTTCATTGACATTGATGCGCGTCTTCAAGAAATTCGTTTTGTCAGCTTCCGTCCCATTGATTGCCCGGCGTTTAAGCTTGGCATCATTGTCCGGCTGCTGAATGCCTTTCTTAGAAGTCGTATCCACACTGATTTTCTTCTTCAAGGTGTTCACCTGTCTCTTTAACTCAGTCGTATCGGATTTGCCCTCAGATGCTTTCTGAACCGCCGTGAAATGATCAACTGCAAATTTCCATGCACGCTCTTGGCCTGCAACCGATCCCTGCAATTCGGGGCTTGATTCATAAATGGCCTTTGCTTGCTGAAAAATTTGCGTTTTCACAGATTCAAAATTCTCAAAGGACTCTGCTGTTGCTTGAACTGCTTGGTTAAACCGGGAGATTTGAGTGTTTTGAAAACGAGCCGGAGCCGTTTGAATCGTGCGGTCAATTTTTTCTTCTAAATCGAGAAGCTGATCAAGCTGAGCTCTATTCGCCTTGTCTGCCCCAAGATTTATTTGTTCCACACGAATTTGACGTTTTAAAGTCTTTAGTTCCGATTCACTCATTTTCTCAAGAGCATCCTGCTGAGGATCAGTCTTTGGAGTCGCCGCTTCCCGAGCTTGAGTCTCTTTCTGAAGTCTTCGCTCAAGATCCTTGATTTGAGCCGTCTGCTCATCAAAGCGTTTCTGAACCTTCGATCTCGGAATCAAATCTTCTTCTTCCTCAACTGATTCCTCTGTCTCTGATTCAGGTTCTTCGGCGACATCTTCAGTTTCAGGCTCTTCTGATTCCTCAACCTGCTCTTCCGGTTCCTCAACTTTTGGAGGAGATTGTCTGTTCTTTTCTTCTTGATCAATCTCTTCAGTGAGAGTTGAGGGCAAATCCATACTCTGAGCTAAACGAGAAGCGAACTCCTTTTCGGAAGTCGCATCTTGTGCCCGATTAGCTGCTATTTGCTCTGGATTTAAGATTGTTTGTTTTACCGTCACGTTAGTTTCCTCACATTTCATGAGATTGAAGGCTCTCAAGTTGCCCCGGCACTAATTCACAGTTTTACGAGTTTGAGGCTCGCACAGTTTTTAGAGTTGCGGCTCTTCAGTGCCGAAAAAGGTTCCACGGTTTTCTGCCGGGTCAGCCAACAAAAAAGGCGAGAGCACGGATTTTATTCCGCACTTCTCGCCTTAGCTAAGGACTTACTTTGTTGGTTATCCCCGGTTCATGAGGCCGGGGTTTTAAATTAAATTACTTTTTTTTGGATTTTTTCTTTTTTTTCATATATTCCTAAGGGTGATAATTAAATGTTTTTGTCGACAAATCTTCTTTCGGAATCGATTCTATTTCTTGTGAAATCAATTTATCCTTGTCATGCACAAACTGTTCAAGGTCATTCCATAAACTTTCAGCCATCTCAAGACGCCCTAATACCCGTTCTGCTGAGACGCCAGATACTGATGATTTTCCAAGCTCAGTTGAAATACGTCCTGCCGTGAGAGCTTTGAGGATTGCGCCAATCTCCCCGCGCAGGTGTCGCTCCACCAACTCTCCGAGATAGATGATACTGTGACGTTCTCGCCGTCCGGCACTCGCAAGTCTCTCTTCAATTGCCATGTCAACGGTGCTTGTTTTGTTTCTTCTAACAGCATCAGAGATCCCTTTTTTAGCCCGGCCCATATTTCCTGCCTGTAATCGGAGCCAAAATCGCTTCTTTCCTGATTTCCAAATTATCTCTGCCCTTTTGCATGAGAAGAGCCGTCTGTAACTGATCATTTTGAGACTGCATTTGCTGCATCGCATCTTCTTGTAATTCTTGAGGACTCTTTAAAAGTTGCTGTGAGATCCTGACATCATAATCATCAAGATAAAGTTTCCTGATTGCATCCTGGCGAATGAAAGGGTCGTTAATAAACATTTGAAGCATCGCAAGCATCTTTTGGGCTCTTAACGCAGGGTTTGCGTTGTCCAAACGGCCATTGGGAATAAGATTAAAACTTCCCTGAATTTCTCTGCGGCTTACCTTGATGGATTGTTGATTTGTGATCATGAATTCTTCTTCATCATCTCCAAACTGCTCATAAAGAGAATCAATTTGAAAATAAAGATCAACCATCTGGTTCTGAAAAACAAGCAAATCCATCGATTGCAACATTCCGCTATTGGACTCGATTGCAGAAACTTCCCGTGCCGTTTTAGAACCTTGCGGCCCATTTCCGGGAGAATTATTCGCCTGAGAAATAGCTGCGGTAGTATTACCGATTCGGTCATTGGCCCACGACTTCAAATATTGCATGGATGCAAACCTGCCCGCTTGCCCTAGATTCGGGTTCTGCGTCACGGTATAGTCCGCTGCCCCATTTTCAGTTTCAACAACCTGACCTGGCACATATCTTAAATTTCTAAGATTTTTGACAGAATTTTTTCGAGCCACAACCGTAGGGGTTGTAGAAATAGTGCCAGCATCGATATCTTGGTTGAAGATAGTTGAAATTCCAGTTTGAAAATCATCATCCAAAGCGGGAACACCACGGGAACTAAGAATTTCCGCGTCATTAAATTCTCTCCTCACAACAGTAAATGGAAATAGACCATGATCATAAGGATTCTCAATGAATCTGAGAATCTTACTCGGATTACTTTCGGGATGAGTCACCATTACGCGTTCTTCAATCCCATCCCCGTTTACGTCATACCATGTGCAGCGTTCTCTTAAACACACTTCCCCATCCCGGTCATAATTCTGAAAAGATTTTCCGTCTCTGACGGCTTTTACGTAATCAGCGTTTGATTCTGTGGTGTCCGTGGCCCAAGAATTAATTTCGTTGTCATCGAAAGTGATATATTTATTCGATTTCATAAGAGATTTGATTTTGTTCTTTCGCATATAAAATCTTCGGTCAATAAATGGAGCTTCTTGGATATTGATCGTATCCACTGGAAAAAGAATCTCTTCGCGTGGATTGCAGGCTTTTACATCCGCCCGGTTCTCATAAATTTCAGTGAATTCAAACTCGAATTTTGTTTTCCCGGCCCGAAATTCAGCCACGACCCTTTTAATTTCATCTACATTTTCCTGTAAATTTAGATCTGGCAGCATCTCTTCTGCGATCACATGAAAGAGAACGTCATCAGTCGCTTCTGGTAAATACAGGGCATCTAAAACATCTTGGGGAAGATCGGATAGATTTAAATATTTACAGTAGGTTCGAGTCTCAAAACGCCAACCCGTAAAAAAAACAACAAATCCACAGTGCAGCATGTAATCCACGCCAAGGGCATATTCCTTAAAGAATTTGACTTTGGATCGCATGCGCCAATCAAAAAGCAGTTCCCTTTTCCGGGCGGGCAAGACGTCTTCAGGGCCAAACGGTTCAAAGGTCACAATCGGAGAGACCCCGTAAGCGAGGTTGATATAGGCGGGTTTTAAACGATTAATATCTGAATCAATCTGGGGTAATACAAAATTCGCGCATCCTACCCACGGGAAACTCTTTTTCGCCCTGATCCCGTACCTTTTTCGGGTATAGTTGTCGATTCTAGCTTCCCAGTCTCCACGATACCCTTTGTGGGTCTCAACTTCAGAATCAAGATCGGTTACGAAATCAATCACGTCCTGCGTGATTTCGATTTCTTTAACGTTTTCGAGAGATTCTGGGTCTTTAGGGTCCATTACTCAATATCCTGCGACTTCGTGTATTTATCCGATAAATTAGCTTCATAATCCGTAGATTGATTCGCCGTAGCCTTCTTATAATTTGAAGTAGTTTGTGAAGATTTAACCGCCGCTTCGTTACAATCTCCGGCCTGATAATCAACTTCTTTTGCCATGACTCAATTCCTCCCATTTAATGATGCAGTCCCGGCAAGTATCAAAATAAAACGGAAACCGGAACTTGATATGTTTAAATTTGTTGATTAAATTCCTTGTCCCATCACAATTAAAAATTGTAGCCACTGAAATCATCTCCCACTCCGACATACAGATCTTCTTCGTGAGATTCTATTAAAATGCCGTGACCTACCCTGTCAATTGACGCTTCCTGATATTCCTGGTGGTCAAGACTGTTAACATAATCTAAAGCATAAATCCCCATGATAAACGCGTCTGCCCGGTCTGGACTACGACCTAAATTTTTCTTTATTTCCGCTTTATCCTGGACATACAATTTTCCGATTCCAGAAGGATCAAATTTAACGGCCCCAAGTTGTCTCGCAAGCTCAAAATCGTCTGCCGGAAGGGACACGTTGTTATTGGCAAACTTTTCTGCAGCTTCCCACCACATCTGAGACCTTAAATTCGCGTATTTCACCTGATTATGTTGACTCGTCGGTTTAGAACAGGAATTAATCGAAAGGATAGGTTCTTCAAGCTGATTCAAGCCGTCCACAACACCCTGACCAATACCAATACAGTCCACCGCGATGATCTGGGCCTGAGTTCTCTTTCGGTAAGCTGATAGAAAGGCCGCTGTCTCAAGCGGTCTCCGGTGTTCAATGATCAGTTCATCCGCTTTATAATAAACGTTTCCAGCCTTTTCCATCAGGAAACAGACATTCTCATCGCCCGTAATGGCGGGGTCGTTGACAATGATCCTCTTCGAAACCTGGCCCCTGACCGTTTTCTTCTTTGCTTCTTCAATCCAGGTACCTCTGATACACGTGTCGTTCCCACTCAGATCATCCCATGACCCGTGAAGATAGGCTGCCAGTAAATGAGGACGGTTTTTAAAGGCTTGTCTCAGATTCTCCACGTAATCTTCCGGAAGATGTGGATTGTCTGTCGGAAGGGCCGGGATATATTGAGTTTCGGGTTCGGGATTTAAAATAAAGAAATCTTTTAACCAACACTGGGCCGGGTTTGCTGTTAACCGAATCTTGTATTTAGGACACGACCCGTCAGGAAGCCGGTGTCTAAGCGTGCCTCTAAGCATCGAGAATGAGTCCTGCTCAATCTCTTCCGCTTGGTCAATGCCTATATAAGCATATTCAGCAGAGTTTAAAGACTGAATCAAAAGAGGGTCGTCAAGCCCCCCATAATCAATGACACTTCTTGTCGGTAAAATGTAAATCTTTTTTTTCTGCTCGTTTACCCTGTAATACTGGGCCGGAATCGACTTTCTCCAGGTCTCTAAAGTCGTGTTCGTGAAATCAACCGAACGTCTGCGACAGAAAAATAATTTGTTCCCCTTATACTTAATCGCAGCCAGAAACATCCAAACACATAAAAACCAAGACTTTCCACCACCCTTCGCCCCGCCATATAACAAGAATTTCGCTGCGCTCTGAAGTGCCTCCCCTTGCTTCACGCTTAAATCAAATTGAATTTGAGGCTTAGGTTTCTCTTTTACTTCTTCTTTTTTCGGGGAGGCTATATTTTGAGCGGACTTTTTCGGGGCTTTTTCTAAAACAGGCTTTTCTGGAACTACCCCCGCCTTCTTCATTCGCTTCGCTTCACGACCCCGCCTCAAATTATCTAGCCTGAATTGCTTCAATTCATCTTTCGTTTTTAGTTTTGATGAAGGTTCGGATTGGGCAGAAATGTTATGGGGAGGAATACTATTATAACTACCGGTACTTTCCTTCGCGGCCCCGCCGTCAGCCGCACCCCCGGCTTGAATATTACTCAATGACTCACTCATTGATGAGTCCTATAACCTTTGTTATGTAAACAATCACAATAACTCATAAAGTGTTGATGTCTATTGAGTTAGGACCATTCGCATCTCTCGAATGTCCGATAATGTTTATGCAAATGTTAAGGTCTTGATTATTGTTCATATTCTTTTCATCAGAATCTAACATTCCTAACATCTTCGCAATCGTTTTCGTCGCATCCAAACTTACAGACGGATTCTTTTCATCATAAACCCAGCGATTGAATCTTCGCAGAATTGGAACCTCACCGAGACCTTCCTGTCTGATTAGCTCATGGATTCTTTCTCTTACATTAGGTTTGGCTAGGACTTCAGGGGCTGAAGAGCGGGCTGCTGCTGTAGATGAGTTTGGATGTACTTCTAGATAAGACTGTGTTTGGTTGAATCTTTTGGTGGGATGTTTGACGAAAGTTTGGGCGAGAGCTTCAAGTTTGGGATTTGAGAGCGCTGGCATGTAATACCTATCATATCAATCATTACTTACAATAGTCAACTTCTTTTATTAGGTTTTAAATTAAAAGCGCGGGAATTTAGAAATAATCGCAAAATAGTCCTTTACTTTACGGACGGACGGTCGTATATTATTACTAACCAGGAGGAGTAATGGCAAAGTTAATCGTTGAAATTAAGGATGCAACGAAGGATTTAATTCAAAAATATGCAGATGACAATAATATGACCATCAAAGAATTAACATTAAAAGCTTTAGCGAAATTCATACCAGAGTTAAAAGATAAAGACTAGGAGAGGTATTATGAGAAAATGTTTCGCTTGCGATAAGAAATTATTAAAAGGACAAATAGCACGAGTTGATACACGAGATGATCAAATCGTTGAAGTTGGGCCAAAGTGTTATTACAAAATTGTACTTGCCGGAGAAAAAGGCTATCAACCACAGTTAGGCGGTCCAAAACTTTTTGAAATCAAAGATGCTATACAGGTAAAATTTTAACCAAAGGAGAATTAAACCGTGAAGATAACTCTTAGCAAACCTAGCGCAATCAGAAAAGCTGATACCTGCTTTGGTCGTTATGCAATTGATTTTGATGGCCAATATGAAATTGAAGGCGGAAAGACTTGGAAAGCCAATAAAACCGTTTTCTTTTGGTCAAAACAAAAAGCAGTTGATATGCTTGCAGACTTGGCTTTCCGCAATGTAATAAGGGAGGCTTAAAACCATGAAAACTAAAGCGAGGCATAAACAGAGGCCATGGAATTATGAATTGGAAATCGACTCATCCTTCTGGATTATGGACGGAGAAAAAATAATCGCAAAAGTCATGAAGAGACCTGATGCAAGGGCTAGCGCACATGTGATTGCAGCAGCGCCGGAGCTGTTAGAAGCTCTTAAAGAATTGTTTTATACAGTCTCACCAGATGGCAAACCAGTTGAACAAGTTTTTGATAATGCTCTTGCTAAAGCAGCAAAAGTTATCGACAAAGCAGAAGGTCGTTAAATATGGAAAATCAATATTCTCCAGCACCATGGCGAGTAGAACCAATCAAGCATGGACATTTCACAGGTGATTGCGAAGTTCACGTGATTGCAAGTGATGGAAGCGTTTGCGCTGTAATATCAGGAAAAAATCTCAGGCAAACTATGGCCAACGCCTATCTTATTGCGGCAACGCCTGATTTGTTAGAAGCTTCCAAGCAGGCTTTAAAATCTCTCCATTCATTTGATGTAACAAATACCACTCCAAGCATTTCAATATTGGAGCAAGCAATCGCTAAAGTCGAACGCTATTAATTAACTGCCCGGTTTTTTGTGCAGTTCTTAAAATCAATGTTGACAAAGGAAAGTGTCTATGTTAAATGTTTCTCATGCATATGAATTCCTTGGACGGAAAAAATGAAACTCTTAAAATTAAAATTTAAGACCGGGTCGCTGATATGTGTAACCACATATTCGGGCAATCCGAACCGTCCAAGGTTCAGCGGCTCGGTCGCCTTTCCATTCTCAAAAATAATTCTAAAGTTCTACGGCGGTGAGCCGATAATGCAGCGGAAGCAGGTATTATGAAATGCAAACCTCTATGGCTGAAGCTGGAATTGAAGCCGGAAATGAGCTTGTAATGGAAATTCTCAAAATGAGGCAGGAGAACGGTAGGCCAATGTCGAAATATCGATTGGCAAAGGATTTGACCGTCAGTGACACCGCTGTCGATAAATGGGTTAAAGGCGAAAGCTCCCCTCTTTTAGAGAATTTCAATAAATTACAAGACTACCGCGCTTATTTAGAACGCATTTCAAGAATTAAAAAACCGTTCGGGAGATAAAATGCCCACATTTACGGATTTGCACATTTTAGCTGGCTTAGTTGCCCTATCTTTCCTAATCGGCACAGTTAGTAAATATGGCACAAATCTTTATGCTGCAATGATTTACGAGACATTGGATACATTATGGGACGTTCGGTACAACCGTCTTTCCTTTACCCCGCATAGATTTACAGCGTTTTTTTGCATTGGTTTAGTTAGTTTATTCACCCTACCTGATATAACTTATTCTCAAGTCACTGCAAATTGCCCAAATTCATGTGCAATTAGTCTTCCAGTTATTGCGTCTTTAGAATCTTCAAACCGTCCGCGTGTGATTGGCGATGGTGGGCGTGCTTTAGGTTTATTTCAGTTACATTCCGGTGTTGTTTCAGACTTTAATTCTGCCCATAAAACTTCTTATCAACATCAAGATGCCCTGAATCGTGAAATTGCACAAAAAATAGCGCACTGGTACCTCGAAACGCGCATTCCTCAGATTTTAAAATCAAAAAAACTTCCGGTTTCAACTGAAAACGTTCTCACCTGCTGGAATGCAGGATGCGGACGAGTCAAAAATCCCCCGCTTTTAACTCAGGAATACATCAAAAAATACAAAAAACTAACAAGGAGATCGCTATGAACCAAGAATACAAAATCGGAGATCAAGTATTGATAACAATGGTTGGAACTGTCATAGGGGCTGAAATCAGTCCAGTAAGCGGAAATGTAGATTACAAAATCCGTTTTGAAACTGAGGTTAGAAACTACGGGCTTGCCATCGTCAATAAAGAAATCATGTCCCAAACCAATCAGAAATTAAGTGCCGAAGATATTCAGGCCCTTAAAGCCAAGGGCATTCAAGTATGAACTGGGACTTACCTCCAGGAACCACTCAAAAAATGATCGATAAGCTTTGCCAAAAAGAAACCTGTCCTGATTGTAGGTATGAGCTGGACGAAGAGGGTTCTTGTGCAAAATGTGCCTCTGAAGATGCGCGTTATGACCTAGAGGTGGACGCATGAGTTTAGAGCATTGGATTTTTATTTGTCTGCTGGTTATTTCACTTACAAAGGTGGCCCAAAATGACAGACGACGAAAAGCTTGAGGAAGTAACGACTGTGTTCATTCGAAGTTTAATTAAAAACAAGTTCGAAGATCCGCGCAAATATTTACAACTTAAAAAACGCATCTCAGTGTTAATCAAAAAAGAGATTCACTGGAAGTTTACACACGAAGAAATAAAAACTTTAATGACAGCATGGGGGCCAGCACTTAATTGAATGACGTCATGACACCTCGAGAAGCGGGACTTTATTTAAGGTTTCATCTTGTAAGCATTTACAAATTGATCAAACGAAAACAGCTTCCGTTTACCAAAATCGGCGGACAGTGGCGAATCAGAAAATCTGTTTTAGACGAATGGATGGAGAAAAGAATGGTGACGAAATGAAAATTAAAATCTCAAGTTCATTTAGTGGCGTCATTTCACGCGGTTCTTATGAAAATTCAAGGCCGGGATTTAGTGCTGAAGTTGAAACCGAAATGGCTGAAGGCGATGATTTAATCGCTTTTACAAATAATGTGCAAAAAGATTTACAAAAAGTTTGCTATGAAAATTTCAAGGCTTGTGAAGAACAAGCAGTCGTTGAACGCGTTACGAAAGAACGCCAAGACATTCGGTTTTATGACTGCCCTGAATGTGGGAAAAAGCATTCTTCCGTTAGCTCAATTACTGGATGGGATGCTGATTTCTTCGTCCCTCCTCACGAGCTTCAGCAATATGCCTCTCAAGGGAATCTTTATGATTTACAGGCAAAGCATTTTATTGAAACCGGGAAATGGGAACCAGTAGAAAAGATTGAAGGCTCTTGGACTGATCTAGTTATTTTAAAAAAAGGAAATTTAAAACTTTCGGTTAACGGCTGGAATTTTCCGGCTTTTC
>JAIFWG010000002.1 GCA_019662005.1 Candidatus Parcubacteria bacterium | reverse complement strand
ATTCCGATTCTCGAGTTATCACGGCGCCTGCTCTTTTTAGCCACTCGCATTATCCACTTGTAGGGGGCTTATTAAAAGGTTGGATACCATCTTTGCCTTGGCACCTTTTAAAGTTAAAGTTGACAGGAAGAGGAGATATATTTTTTAATGCCAACGAACCGATACTTCTAACAACTTTATATAATGGAATTTTTGCAAAATTATTTGGATTGAAAAATATTTTATTTAGTTGGGAGAATATTGATTACTCTGGCAAACACAAAGGGCTAAAAGGGCAACTACACAATCTTTTGTTGAAGTGGAATCTCGGATTAGCTAATGCTGTGGTCTGTGGCAATAGAAAAGCTCTAGAGATTATGTCTAAGCGAACAAAGGCTCGAGTTATAACAATTCCCTTAAGTGGTGTTGATGGGAATTTGTTCCAACCTGGCCATGATTCTCGAAAAGGAAATACTCTATTATTTGCCGGATCTTTAAGTTACCGAAAAGGGATCCATATTATCTTAGATGCTATGCATCAACTTCTTTCTCGAGTTCCTGATTTGAGGCTTGTCATTGTGGGAGAGGGCGAATATGAGCCAGCTCTTATGGAGAAAATAAAAAGGCTTGGCTTGGAGGACAAGGTTCATCGAGTTCCTTGGGTGGATTCCCAGAATCTAATGACTATGTATAATGAGGCTGATATATTTTTATACCCAAGTTTAAGCCATCAAGGCTGGGAGGAGCAGTTTGGGTATTCAATGGCTGAGGCTTCTCTTTGCGAACTTCCGGTAATAGCTACCAACACAGGATCCATTAACGAGGTTATTCAAGACGGAGTTACGGGTATCTTGGTACAAGAGAACAATAGCGAAGCACTCGCGAATGCAATTGAAGAACTTATTCAAGATCCAAAAAAGCGAGAGGCTTTGGGGAAAGCTGGCAGAGCATTCATTCTCGCTCACTTTGCTTATGAGGGTGTGGCCAAGAAATATTATAATTTTTTTAAAAGTTAATGAGCACTAAAATTTTTGAAAACAACCGCTGGAGCAACTTTGATTCTCCTGTTGGTTTCCGTCATAGAGCCGCGCTTGACCTTATACCAGAAGGAACTGTTCTTGATCTTGGCTGTGGTGATGGGGTGTTGCTACAATTGCTTCAAAAAAAGGGCACGGGGTTGGATATTTCAGACGAAGCTATACGGAAAGCCAATGATAAGGGGATAGAGGCAATTGTCTGTGATTTTTCATCTCAACCTCTACCATTTGCCGACTCTTCCTTTGACTCCGTGGCAATTTTAGATGTTCTTGAGCACCTTTATTATCCAGACCAAGTTTTACATGAAGCAGCTCGTGTGGCAAAAAAGTCAGTTGTTTTAGGTGTTCCAAATTTTAATTCTTTGCCCGCTCGCCTCCAAGTTCTTAGAGGAAAAATACCAGAAAACAATACTCCGCATAAAGGGCATATTTATTGGTTTAACTGGCGAGTATTAAAAAAAATGTTGCATAAAAACGGATTAAAACTAGATTCTTTCCGGGTAAATACTTTTTGGGAATTGGTGCCTTTCGTGGGAATGATAACAAAAACCTTAGCTCTAAGATGGCCTTCTGTTTTTGCCTTATCTTTTGTTGTCAGGGCTAAAAAAATATGAGGATTATATATCTCTTCAATGGTCGCTTACCTACTGAAAAGGCTCATGGAGTCCAGGTTATGCGTGCCTGTGAAGGATTTGCTAAAACTGGGGCCGAGGTAACATTGATCTTGCCTTATAGGCGAAATGTTTTAAATGAAGACCCTTTTGATTACTATCAAGTTTCTCATATCTTTGATATTAAGAAGGTGAGAGGATTGGATTTTTGGACTCCAAGTCGTTTATTATTCCATCTACAAAACGCAGTTTCCATTTTTTGGATGTTAAAAGAAGTCTGGCCACTTAAAAATAACTCAGAAACTATTTTCTATGCCAGAGATTATGCCACTCTTTGGGCGCTATCTTTATTTGGCTTCAAGCCTGTTGCAGAGATTCATGATTACAGACTTCCTAATCCAAGGAAATATGCAAATTATGTTTTTAACCAAGCAAAGATGGTTGTTGCCAATTCAGAAGGTACAAAAGAGGGCCTACTGGAACACTATTCCATCAGTCCTTCCAAGATTGCGGTAGCCTCCAATGGTGTGGATTTGGATTTTTTTAATATTGCAGAAACAAAATCAGAAGCTAGGGCAAAATTAAACATAAAAACAACCAACCCAATCGTAGCTTATGTTGGACGGCCAGAAAGTGCGGGAACACAAAAAGGGCTAGGCACTTTTTTAGAGGCAGTATCAACATTGCCAGGAGTTGCTTCATATGTAGTTGGTGGCGCAAAGGAATCTATCCAACAATATCAAGAGAAGTATCAAAATGTTATATTTACCAGCCAGGTTCCATATAAAGAGATACCCCTTTATCTTAGGGCTATTGACGTGGTGGTTATTCCTTTGCCACTCAATAAGCACGCTACAACCACATCCCCAATAAAACTATTTGAATTTATGGCCGCTGGGAAAGCGATAATAGCTTCTAATTTGCCCTCTCTCAGGACTTTTTTAAATGATCAGAACGCTGTTTTTTTTGAGCCGGGTGATGCTCAAGGTTTATCGGTTATGATGAGCCGTGTGCTTGGCGATAAGGGATTGTCTGAATCAATCTCTGCCCAGGCGCGACAATCTGTTTCAAACCATACTTGGGAAAATCGGGCTAAGATTATTATTGATTACTTAAAATGGCACACCTCCAAAATTTAGAACAATTAATAGGCGGTTTTGGTAATAAAAAAATTCTTGATATTGGAGCAGGTTCGGGTCGTTTTATGTTTGAGTGTATTGAAAGAGGTTACGACGCAACAGGTATCGAGATTGACTCAACCAAAATAGAATCAGCACAGATACAAGCTCATGAAAAAGGAATAAAACTTAACTTGTTTAAGGGGATTGCTGAACAACTGCCCTTTCCAGACTCTAGTTTTGATTTTGTGAACGTGGGAGAGGTGATTGAACACGTTCGTGATCCCAAACAGGTCTTAGTAGAAATTTATAGAGTGTTGCGTCCTGGCGGCACGGTTTATATAAGCGTTCACAATCGCTTTGGTATGTACGATACTCATTTTCACATTTATTTCTTGGGTTGGATGCCCCGTTCTTGGGCCAATAAGTACATAAGTTTTTTTGGCAAAGATAAAGATATCGCAGATGCAATTGATCTCCAAAATATATGCGACATGCACTACTTCACATTTGGCCAATTTAAAAAGTTGGCCAAAAAAAGTGGGCTCAGGCTTCAAGATATTAGGGAAATAAAGATCCAAAAAAGATTTTCCAGGATTTTAGCATACTTAACCTGCCTGGGGTACGTTTTAATACTGCGCCCTTTCTATTTCAGCACGTTTCACTTCTTGCTTTATAAAGATGGTATCCATTAATTCAATTCTAAAAGCCCATTGGGTGGGGATTGTTCTTGCTATTTCTGCGGGAGTTATCTCTATAGCCCCTCAAATATACTTACTGCACGACCCCAATTATAGAGGCATTCAGATGTTAGGGACTGATGCAGAATATTTTTATATGGGCCAAGCGAATCGAGCACTCTATGAAGATTATTCAAAAGGGCCATTCCCAAATGACCCAGGAAAAAGTTATTATTTAACTCCTAAA
The DNA here is from genome assembly GCA_019662005.1 of Candidatus Parcubacteria bacterium. GTDB lineage: Bacteria > Patescibacteriota > Minisyncoccia > 2-02-FULL-40-12 > GWA2-44-9 > JAIFWG01. Next base: position 23,003 of record JAIFWG010000002.1, on the reverse strand, counting down.
TTAGGAGAAAGAATGCTTGCGCTATTATCAAAGGTGTTTGGTCTTAGTGTCATAGATTTAAATGTTGTCTTGAAGTTTGTAGGACCAGTTTTGTTGTTTGGGATTTTATATGGGTGGATTTTTGAGCTATCTTCTTCTCGAAGTTTAGCAAGCCTATCACCCCTCTTTGTTATTTTCGGAATTAATTTGCTTAATCCTCGAGACCTTTTAAATTTAAGATTATTGCACACTAGTTTGGATAGTTTTTTGCCTTACACGAGGCCTTTTAGCCCTCTTATAAGCTCACTATTTTTATTTCCGGGATTGTGGGGGATCCATCGGCTAGTTTCCAAGGGGCTTTCTTTGCGATCAAGCATAGCTCTTGGTTTGATAACAGGATTTTCGTTGTACGAATATGTTTACACATGGACTATTCTGACTGTTGTGCTCGGATTATATTTTCTATATTTCTTTATTCTAAGAGATAAAACAAAAATAAAAAGTTTTATTCCATCGTTGTTAACTCATGGTGTGATTTCTTTGCCCGTATTTTTAAATTCTTTTAAAGCAAGGCTGGATCCAGATTATATATATACCACCGCTAGGCATGGATTAGTTCATACGCGCACACCCATCCTTGGGTCTTTTGTGATTTTGGGGTTCTTGGCTTTGTTGTTTTTGTGGCCTAAAAAATTTCGGGATATCAGACATTTCTTTTTGTTTGTTTTTTTAGCATTAATAATCGTCTTAAATCAACAAATTATAACAGGATTTACTATACAGCCCGGTCATTATCATTGGTTTTATGTAAAACCTCTATGCGTGATTGTTGTGGGTTTTATTGTAATTTATTGGATAGAAAAAATCGTTTCCATCAGAAAATGGGCTACCCTTTTATTTGTATCAATAGGGTTGGTTCTATTGTTTAATGGCATTGTAATTCAAACCAATTCTTATAAAGCAAATTATCATACATTTATTAAAAACCAGAATTATGCGCCCTTGCTTTATTTTTTTGATGATAGTTATCCTCAAGAAAAAAATATTTGGGCCAATTATGATTTATCTGTACTTATCGAATCTTACACACATCACTCAGCGTTAAATATTTTCGATTATTACAGCAAAAGTGAAACAGAGCGTCGGAACGGAATTTTTTTGGAGTATCGTTTAAGGGGGGTATCAGATAAAAATATTACAGAAATCGCGACCCAGGAAAAAGATTATATAATCAGCAGCTTGTTCGGGGTTTATTATCGTGATCTTCCGGGTAGCGATAAAATTCAGGATTTAGAATTGCAAAAATTTATCCAGGGATATTTTGCATTTGTTAAAGCACCTCTTCAGCAAGCCATGAAGGGTCTAAATATCGATTTGATTGTAGTTGATAAAAATAGTAATCTAGAGGAACTATCATTTTTGCAAAAAGTCTACAAAGATGACCGCTTTATTATCTACCAATCTCTATGAAAGTAGAATTATCAATTGTTGTTCCTGTGTATAACGATCAGGAATGTGTTCCAGAGCTTTTACACACGCTAACCTCTGTGTGTGACTCAACGGGTAGAGCGTATGAGATTGTGCTCGTGAATGATGGATCAACTGATAATACCGCAGAGTTATTAGCAAAGGCCGCGGAAACTAATAAAGATTTAAAAGTCATAACGTTATCCCGAAATTTTGGTCATCAATCAGCGGTCAGTGCTGGTTTTGATTTTGCGCAAGGGTCAATGATTGTTGTAATTGATGATGATCTCCAATATCCAGCATCAATGATCCCTGTTTTTATTGAATATGCAGAAAAGGGATACGACTTGGTAATTGGCGAACGATTGAAGAATAAGCAATATAGCTGGCTTCGAGATTTTCTTGGTCGCGCTGCTTATAAAATATTGAGCTTGATTACAGCTCTTGATTTTAAAAATTCATGCGACTTTGGATTATATAAACGGTCAGTTATCGACACATTAAAGATAATGCCTGAGAGAGATAGGTTTTTAAGAGGTATGGTCCAGTGGGTTGGATTCAAAAAAATATATGTCCCATATACAGCAGAAGAAAGGAAATTTGGTCATTCAAGATATAATTTCACTAAACTCGCAGGCTTTATGATAAGTGGTGTTACATCTTTCTCTGCTTCTCCTCTGAGACTGGCGGGAGCTCTTGGAAGCCTTATCTTCTTATTTAGCCTTGCCTTTAGCGGATTCGTTGTGTATGCCCACTATACGAGCCTCCACATAATACCGGTTGGTTGGGCGAGCACGGTTATAATAATTTTGTTTATGAGCAGTTTTCAATTATTAATTTTGGGTATATTTGGTGAGTATTTGTTCAGGATGTTCAATGAAATAAAAGGCCGTCCCAATTATATAGTTGCCAGAGTCGAGAATATTGAACATATAAATAACAAACCTTCTCCATACGGTTTTAATTCGAGCCATAATATACATGGATAAAAATTTTGAAAATCAATACTTTGAGTTCGATTCTCATGATGATCATTGGTGGCTCAAAGTTAGGCGCTTAATTATAAAGGATTTATTGCGTGCTCATTTTCCATCTCAAAATCCAAAAATATTGGATTTTGGGTCCAGTTCCGGCGAATTTGTACAATATCTTCAGAAGTTGGGTTATGACACTGTCGGTTGCGATGTCTCTGAAGAAGCAATTAAAAAAGGAGAGCAGAAGGGTATCTCCAACCTAACTGTTTTGAAGAATGACAGATTAGATTTTTCATCCGAATCTTTTGATGTGGTGCTAGCTTTAGATGTTCTAGAGCATGTGAAAGACGAGGCTAAGGCTATCAAGGAGATACACCGAGTGCTTAAAAAGGGGGGATTGTTTATCGTTTTTGTCCCCGCCTTTCCTTTTTTGTGGGGATTTCAAGATGAGATCTCATACCATTATCGAAGGTACACCTTGCCATCTTTGCTCAGAATTATAAATCAATCAGCCGATTTCGCTATTGTGAGAAAATCTTATTTTAATACCTTATTATTCCCGCCCATAGCACTAGTGAGATTGGTGCACAGAATAATAAAACCAAAAAATCAAAAATCAGATCTCGAGATAAACAATAATCTCTTAAATAATTTGTTTTTCCGAATTTTTAATTTTGAAAGAAAGTTGCTTCGAAGATTGTCTTTTCCGTTTGGGGTATCAGTACTCTTGGTATCAAGAAAGAAATAAAAATCCCACCCTATCGTGAGGGTGGGTCTATTTTGCTTGGATCGTGACTGTTTTGTCTAAACGAGATGATTGATATGCTGCTTCAATAATCTGCATAGTATTAATGCCATCTGCAATACTAGTAAGCGGCTCTGTTCGGTTTCGCACACATTCTAAGAAGTGGGTAAGTTCCAGATAGAGAGGCTCTTGATATTCTATATTTGGATATGAAGTTCCCTCGTCGGATATTTCAAAGCGATCTTTGACACAAATATGTTTTTTTTGATGCAGGACAACTTTTTGACTAATAGCATCAAGACAAATCGCACCATGAGTGCCCACGATATCCATAGTCCGTGACTTTTCCGGAGCAAAAAAATCTGACTCAATGATGGAGAACTCTGGATCATAATTGAGTCGGACCAAGCAATGATCATCTAATACCGGATCTAAAAGATAATCTGTTTTTGCCCATACACTCTGGGGTAATCGGTCCAGGAAATAATTTGACAGATAAATGAAATGAACTGCTGTTGTGGCGAGGATCCCAGAATCTTTCTCTTTGTAGCGAAAACCAATGAAGTGCCCTCGAAGGAATCGAATGTTTCCGATTTCCTCGTTTACTAAAAGCTTTTTTACAAAATCTACTGCTGGGTTATAGCGGAAGATATTGCCGAGCATAAAAACTTGCGAAGAATTGCGATGGATGGCATCAAGTTCTCTAGCTTCTGTTATTGTTTCCGCCAGGGGCTTTTCAAGTAGGACATCCTTTCTTGCCAATAGCATTTTCTTTGCTACTGCAAAGTGGTTATATGCGGGAATTGCGATGTCTACGGCATCAGTTTTTTCAAGAGCTTCTTCTTCGTTTGAAAAGGTTTCTATCCCGAATTCTTTCTCGAGGTATTGAATCCTTTCTTTGTTGGGGTGATATACCCCAACAAAGTTACAGAGCTTCTTGGATTGTAGCTCGATCAATACACGAAGATGGTGTCTTCCCCATCTTCCCGCACCTACGAGCAAAATCGACGGAACATTTGCCACGGTGGTTCTTTCCTGTGAAATATCTTACTATAAATTAGATTTTTTACAACAATACCTCGAGCCTTAGAATTATCCAGCAAATCTTGTTTAAAATAAGGCTTGGTGTACTATTACAATACTTAAACCAGTACCAATCCAATCTGACCCTTCTATTATTATTAATCAAAATGATTAAAAAAATATACCAAAAATTAAAGATAGAATTTTTTTATTTTAAAAAGATGATTCGAAGAGGGGTCTCGCTCAAAGAGTTTTCTAATTACTATAAGAATAAATTCTTTGGAGATTTTTTATTCCGAAAAATGAAAAGCTGGACATGCGAGAAAATAGATCAAAACTTTGAACTTCATATTTTAGCCCAGAGATCCATGCTTTGGCCTATGGCAGTTTCTGTTCGTTCTTTTTTATATCATTCGGGCCTTAGTCCTCGAGTTATTATTCATGTGGAAAGAGACTTTGATCAAAAAACAGTAAAGTTGCTAAAAAGTAAATTTAATAATATTGAAGTTTTGCCGATAGACGAAGCAACCGCAGCAGTCAACCGAAGAACTGACATTGATGATAAAATTAAAAAATATCGATTAGGCAAGAATCCTCTCATTCTTAAGCTTACTGACTTAATGCTTTTGGCTAAAGCTAAAAATGTTATGTTCTTGGGAACTGATGTTATCTTCTTTAGTCCGCCCAAAGAAATAGTAGACTTCGTTAAGGGGGAATCCCTGTTTGATGCCTGGGCTACTTTTGACACAAATCCTCCACCAATGGCAATCAAAGAAAGCTACGCCCAAAAATACGACTTATACGCCAAAAAAGCGCATCATCTCAATTCTGATTTGATACTTTTTAGACATGATCTAGTTCCTTTAGATCAATTTAAAGAATACTTTGAAAATACATTAGAACCGGAAGGGTATTTTGTTGATATGACCGGCTTTGCTGCCTTGCTAACTAACCTAAATTTTAACTTCTTTCCCTATAAAAACTATCATATCAAGGGAGGAGTAGAGCCTCATACAATTATTAAACACTTTACCGGCCCTCGGCGAGATGAGTTATATTCCCATGGAATTGATTTAGCTCTTGGTAGAATGACCACATGATCTCAAGAGTCCTTGGATATTTTTCATATTTACAAAAACTTCTCGGATTTCGCGCCGCACTAACCTTTTTTGTTTACTATATCTTTTATAAGAGTGGAGTTGCGCATCGAAGTAAATGGTGCCGGATTCCTCTTGGCCAAATCGTATTCTATTCTCCCTCTCTAAAGCAATTTGCCGGTCTTTTTAATGAAATATTTTTCAAAGGATACTACCATTTGGAAAAAACGAACTTACCAATAGAAGTAATTGATTGTGGCGCCAACATTGGTGTTTCTTTGTTATATATAAAACTTATGGCACCGCACGCACATGTAATATGCTTTGAGCCTAATCCAGCTTCCTTTGCCGCATTGAATAAAAACATAAAGGCTAATCATTGGGAAAAAGAAGTGGTCGCATATCCATACGCATTGGGAAAAAATAAGGGTACGTCAGACTTTTTTGTTGAACGGCAGGAAGAAACTAGCTACAGCGCAAGCCTATCAAAACATATGGCAGGCAAACACGAACTTGTCTCGTTTCCTGTCCGCGTTGATCTTCTTTCTAGCTACATAAATAAGCCAGTGGATTTCTTAAAAATAGATATTGAGGGTGCGGAATTTGATGTACTGGAAGATCTTTTTGAACGTCATAAATTAGCGGATATTTCAGAGATACAGCTTGAATATCATTATCATCCGGCCTCTTTACATAAATCCCTAAAAGAGATCGTGACTTTTCTGGAATCTTCTGACTTTGCGGTCTCTGTAAAGGATACCGCAAAGTCTAACTCGGTAAATCACGATGCCATTAGTGCTCATATGGTTTTTGCTAAAAGGCGTAAATAAAAATGCCCATGAGTAATGGGCATTTGTTGGACCTACGTCCCTATCATTCGACCACCAATAGCGAAAAACTTCTTGGCTAGGGTCATAAGCTCTTCAAGCTTAATTCCGTGAGGGACAAACACGGGTACGCGATGATGCCAGTTTCTGAAATCAGGTTCGATGAGCACGCCGTACTTATCGATATTGTTATAAAAATCACATCCTGGAAATGGTGCAAAGAACTGTGTGTGTATTCTGAACGCCCCCATCTCAATGAGCTTTTCTGCAAGCTTGATGGTTTTGGCAAGTGACTCCGGGGTTTCGCCTGGAAGACCAATTACAAACAACATCTCGGCTTTGAGACCCGCGGCGTTGATTTGTACGAGGGCATTTATGATGTCAGCTTCACTTTGCCTTTTATCAGCCATAGCAAGGACTGTCTCATCGGCGCTTTCAGCTCCAACAGCCACAAATCCGAACCCTGCTTCTTTCATGGCCTTGAGAGTTGAAAGCTTGATGGTTTTGACGTGAGTCAAACAGGACATTTTCCAGTTGTATGGTTTAACTCGTTCGCAGAAGTCGCGTACTCGATCGTGGTGGAGAGTAAAAGTGTCATCCATAATTCTGAATGCGTTGATGTTGTACCGTTTCGACAAGGCGACCATATCCGGAACTACCGCATCGAGCGGATAGTCGATAACTTTGAGCTGGAACATCTCCGGGGACTGGCAGAACTTGCAGGTGAAAGGGCAACCTCTTGCGGTTACCAGCGATATGGCTCTTGTACCGTCAATCAGATGATCGCCATATTTGAGGTAGTCCACATAAGAGAAATCAATAGCTCTATAATCTCGGGAGGCTTCACCCTGGATGATGCCTCTTTTGCCGTTGATAATATCAAGCATGGCTTCTTCGCCATCGCCAATTACTAGAGCTTCGTTTTCTGGATCAGAGATCTCCTTGACTGCAGAATAATGAGGCCCGCCATAGACTATGGTAGCCTTGCTGTGCTTGCGGATGTTCTCTAGGAGATAGTTAATGCGGGGTATCTGAAGGGTCATTGCCCCGACGCCGATAAAGTCGAGATCAGCTACGGCTTTAATAACTTCTTCGATGGGATACTTATTTAACGCGTCTTCGATGATGGTGACTTGATGTCCGTGATCGGCCAAAAATTTAGCAATACGGCACAGCCCAAGCGGTGGCCAGATCAACTCCACTTTGGCCACATTGTCCGTGCCTGGGTGGATTAGACCAACTTTAGCAGAACTTCTGGTTGGATTCGATGGAGTCATCTGAATCATGGGAAGCATCTTGGACATTGTAAAAATACTTGAATTGATCATACGAAATATCGGTAAAATGTCAATTTGACTTGAACACAAAAAATAATCGGTGTATTGTGTAAATTACTGTCTATATGACTAAAAAACAATATAAAATTGTCATTATTGGCGGCGGGCCAACAGGTATTGGGGCCGCGTATCACCTTAACAAACTAGGCCATACTAATTGGGTTCTTTATGAGAAGCATGATTATGTGGGAGGCCACTCTTCTAGTCACTTGGACGACAAAGGCTTTTTATGGGATGAAGGGGGACATGTGCTTTTTTCACACTTTAAATATTATGACCAATTTGTAAAAGAATCTCTCGGCAAAAACTTTTACACTCACCAGCGGGAATGTTGGATCAAGCTTACGAATGGATGGGTGCCTTATCCCTTTCAGAATAATATTCAACGCCTCCCAGCCCCAGAGCAGCTCCAATGCTTATTAGATTTAATGGATGCTCAGCAAACCCACAAGCCTTCTAAAAATTTCAAAGAATGGATCTTAAATACTTTTGGTAAAGGAATTGCAGATACATTCTTAATTCCTTATAACTTTAGCGTTTGGGCTACCCCTGCAACAAAGATGGCTTATCATTGGATAGGCGAGAGAGTTAGCGTGGTGGATATTAATAGAATTTTAAAAAATATAATCAAAAAAGAAGATGATATATCTTGGGGTCCGAACAATACATTTATTTTTCCAAAATTTGGAGGAACTCGCGGGATTTATGAACCTTTGGCTAAAAAACTTAAAAACCATATTAAACTGAACAAAGAAATTACCAATATTAATTTTAAAAAAAAGATAATTACATTTAAAGATGGTTCTTCCGATACCTACGATCATTTAATCAGCGCTGTTCCGATAGATGTTCTGATTAAAAATTCAGATGCGCCCGAAGTAATAAAGAAAAACGCGGCAGGGCTAGTTTTCAATAGCATTATTATTATTGGCATTGGGATTGAAAAGAAAATTGAAACGCCTAAATGTTGGGTGTATTTTCCTGATCCAGAGGTTCCATTTTATAGATTAACCTATTTTCATAATTACTCCCCTTATTTAGTACCAGATGGAGACACAAATAAATACTCCTCTCTAATGTGCGAAGTCTCTTATTCTAAGTTTAAGAAAATCAATAAAGACACTATTCTAGAACAAACTATCGCCGCGCTTATTAAGAATGGAATAATAAATGAGGCAGATCGAGGCAAGGTTGTATCTAAGAAATTGTTTGATATTAAGTATGGCTATCCAATCCCTACCCTTGATCGAGATGCCAAGCTAAATAAGATTCAAGCCTATCTTCTTGGAAATAAGGTGTATTCAAGAGGTAGGTATGGAGCTTGGAAATATGAAATATCCAATATGGACCATTGCTTTATGCAAGGGGTGGAGGCTGTAGATAAAATAATTAAGAATAAAAAAGAAACTGTTTGGTCTTAAATTATGGAAAGAAAACTCACAATTAATTTTTTGGTTTTGAGATCGTGGCTCACGGGGGGCACGAGGGTTATTATGGAGCTCATCAACGTCTTAACAGACATGGGTCATGAGGTTAATCTTGTGTCTCTGGGAGATCCAAAAGAGTTGGATTGGATTGAGCTCAAAGGTAATAAAATTTTTGCAGGCCGAACCTTAATTCAAAAAATATTCGGGTTTTTATATCGAATGGCCTTCGGATATCAACCATGGCCAGAAGAACAAACGAGGTTGTTAATGAAGGCTATGCCCAAAGCCGATATTAATGTCGCTACGATGTCCTATTCGGTCTATGCCGCCTATCGTTCTCCTCACGGAGTTCCATTTCAATTTTTCATGCATAACGAACCTCTTGTAAGAGAGGAAGGTTATTATAAAAAAGTCATGGCAGAGAGCTACTATCTCCCTACAAAAAAAATTGTAAATAGCACCTGGCTTAAACATCAGTTAAAAGAAGTCTACAACCAAGAGGCAGTGGGTATGGTATTTCCAGGCTTGGATCACAAGATTTTTTACTCACGAGATAATAAAAAACCTAAAAATAAAAGCCAAAAAATTAAAATATTATCTCTGGCTAAATATAAATGGTGGAAAGGCACACCAGATGCATTAAAAGCTATTCAAATAGTGCGCGATGCCGGATACAACATAGAATTTATTTTGTTTGGTAATTTTGACCCCAAAACCCTACCCGACGAAGTTAAGCATATTGAATTTAGTTTTGTCGGTTCTAAAAAGAATGACGAACTCGCAGATTTATATAGAGAGTCTGATATTCTCATCTCGTCATCTTTTTTTGAGAGCTTCCCATATCCCCAACTGGAAGCTATGGCTTGCGGTACACCAGTTGTTACAACTCAATTTGGGACTGAAGACTACGCCTTTGACCACCAGAATGCTTTGGTTATAGAACCTAAAAATCCAGAACAGATGGCCAAAGCAATCATGGAACTAATAGACAATCCAGACATGTATAGTAGATTTATAGAAGAGGGCCTCAAAACAGCACAAAAATTTACTTGGGAAAAAGCCGCACAGGACTTTGCTGCTATTTTAATAGATAGTTTAATATGAATATTCTGGGACTTTCTTTTTTTTATCACGATAGTGCGGCATGCCTGGTTCAGGATGGAAAGATTATTGCCGCGGCTCAAGAGGAGAGGTTTAGCAGAAAGAAGCACGATGAAAGTTTCCCAAGCCATGCAATTTCTTACTGTCTAAAAGAAGCCGGTGTTGATGTTAAAGATATTGATATTATCGCTTTTTATGACAAGCCTTTTTTAAAGTTTGAACGGCTCATGGAAACTTATTTAAGGTATGCTCCAAGGGGGCTTTCTTCTTTTATTTCCTCTATGCCAGTTTGGTTGAAAGATAAATTTTGGGTAGAGAGTTTAATTAGAAAAGAATTAGAATATAAGGGTAAGATTATTTTTACAGAACACCATCAATCTCACGCATCATCTGCCTTCTTCCCTTCTCCTTTTCAAGAAGCAGCGTTTCTAACAGTAGACGGAGTGGGAGAATGGGCAACCACTACATTTGGGACGGGTAAAGGAAACAAAATAAACATGTTGTCAGAAATTCATTTCCCCAATTCTTTGGGTTTATTGTATTCCGCCTTTACATACTATACGGGGTTTAAGGTCAACTCGGGTGAATATAAAGTAATGGGCCTAGCTCCTTATGGAGAACCCAAGTATGTAGATCTGATCTATAAGTATTTAATTGATGTAAAGGAAGATGGTTCTTTCTCTATGAATATGGATTACTTCAATTATCACGTTGGGCTTACAATGACAAATAATCGGTTTGATTCTCTTTTTGGTGGTCCACCTCGTAAACCCGAGTCTAAATTAACCCAAAAAGAAATGGATATCGCTCGATCATTACAACATGTTACCGAAGACATTATGCTCAAGTTGGCTAATCATGTATATAAGGAAACTGGTCAAAAGAACTTATGTCTTGCTGGGGGCGTGGCGTTAAACTGTGTTGCTAATGGAAGAATTCTTAGAGAGGGACCCTTTAATGATATTTGGATACAACCGGCAGCTGGAGATGCCGGTTGTGCTTTAGGCTCGGCCTTGTTTGCTTGGTACCAATATCTTGGAAACACAAGAGAAGCTTCTGGTAAATATGACATGCAACAGGGCTCCTATCTTGGCCCCAGTTTTAGTGATAAGGAAATAAAATATTTTTTAGACATGAAAGATATTCCTTATCGTTATAAAGAAAAAGACGATGATCTTTTTGAAGAAGCAGCTGACTTATTAGCCAGTGAACATGTGGTCGGTTGGTTTCAAGGGAGAATGGAATTTGGTCCACGAGCACTTGGTGCAAGGTCTATCTTGGGGGATGCCCGCTCGTCAACAATACAAAGCCAAATGAATTTAAAAATAAAATTTAGAGAAAGCTTTAGACCATTTGCTCCATCTGTATTAGCAGAATGCATTTCGGACTATTTTGACATCAATTCGCCTTCTCCATACATGCTCTTGACTGCCTATGTCAAAGAAGAGAAAAGGCACAAAACAACTTTATTAGAAGAAGGATTGTGGGGGATAGATAAACTCAATGTTGTCCGTTCGGTCATTCCTTCGGTTACTCACATTGATTACTCGGCTCGACTTCAAAGTGTTGACAAGGCAATTAATCCAAAGTATCATCGCTTGATAGAGCGCTTCTATAAAAAAACTGGTTGTCCCGTTATCGTAAATACTTCTTTTAATGTTCGGGGAGAGCCTATTGTATGCACACCAGAAGATGCCTATCGGTGCTTTATGCGTACACACATGGATTACCTTATACTGGGTAATTTTATTTTAAACAAAAAGAATCAGCCGGAATTTAAAGATATTAACTGGAAAGAAATCTATGAATTGGATTAACAAAAATATCATTACCAATATTTTTTTAATTCTCGGTGGATGCGCCATTGCTATTCTGGGCGCAGAAATTGTATTAAGGTTTTTGCCTTCTAAGGCCCAAGATAACTTTCCTGTTGTGAGGTCTGTTCCAGAATCAATGTTGTCGTACGTCCTAGTCCCTGACCCCAAAACGGGTGTAGATAAAAACGGGTATATTAATAAGGATGTATTAGATAAATATAATATTGTAGCGTTGGGCGACTCTCATACAGAGGGCGGATATGGTGAAACTTGGCCGAGACATTTTTCTTTGATTTCCGACAAGACCGTTTACAACATGGGGATAAGGGGTTATGGACCTGCTCAATATTACTATCTAACAGACAAAGCTTTGGAATTTAATCCAGACTCAATCTTTATTGGATTGTATTTGGGAAATGATATTTTTGATGCTTACAATGTGGTTTATCATTTTCCAGGATGGGAACAATTTAAGTCCGCAGATTTTGAAGATTATAATCCAGACTTAATTGGTTTTCTCCAACCCAGCATTCCTTTTAAGGATTTGAGAGACTTTATAAGAGAAAAAAGCTTTTTATATAAATTTTTAGGTGAGAGAACCAGAATTTGGAGAGAACAAATTGGGATCACCAAAGCTCGAACTGTTGGAGTCGATGATTGGAGCGTAAATGATATGGATATAAGCTTAAGGTTTAAAACCAATCCCAATACTGCTACAGTTTTTTGGCCAGGGAGCAGGGCAAAAGGAACAGATTTGCAGAGTCCTAGTATTCAAGAAGGACTTCGTTTAACAAAAAAATTTCTGACGCTTACCAACCTGAAGATAAAGAAAAGCAAACCTGGCACCAAGTTGGTGGTGGTTATTATACCTTCAAAATTTTCTGTCTACCAAAAAGTCACCCAAGAATCAGGCAAAAGTAACTCCTTATTCTCTAGAGTTGTTAGTGATGAGTCTCAAATTCGGGAAGAAATTCTAGCTCTTTGCTCAAAAGAAAGAATAAGTTGCATTGATCTATTGCCCGGTCTCCAGGACGATATAAGTAATGGAAAAACTCTTTATAAAAACACCATAGATGATCATCCAGATGCCCCTGGGTATAGAGCCTATGCCGAGCTTGTTTTGAACTACTTAAATCATATTAATAAATGAGCTTGCTACGACAATTAAAAATAGAGATAGATGCCATTGAAACCACAATAAAGAAAATAAGGATTTTTGGCTATTTAATGTCTGCGATATTGGTTTTTTTGGCCCTAGTATATCGGGGCGAAATTTACTTACTACTGTTCGCGGCCTTAATATTTGCGGGCGCATCCCTTTTTAGTCCGATAAGACTAGTCAGATTATATACAATATGGATGAGTTTTGGTGTGATTATGGGCTTCTTTATGTTTCGAATGCTTTTAATTATTATTTTTTGTTGTGTTATAATTCCTCTTGGTTTAATCCAAAGAATATTTTCTTTAAAACAAAAAAGAAATGAAGTCGGATCTTATTGGATTGCAATGACTAATAAATATGAATAAACTTCAAACATTAATTCAATTCTTGTCTTTTCTCAAAACGAGAAAAAAGTTTTGGTTAATACCGATAGTTCTAATCTTGTTGATCTTGTCTATATTATTGATTTTTGCCCAAAGCAGTGTTATTGCTCCTTTTATATACCCCTTATTTTAATTGACATGATCAACGTGTCTGTAGTAATTCCAACTCATAATCGCCCGCACCTTCTCAAAAAAGCGATTACGTCTGTTTTGAACCAGGACTATAAAGACTTTGAGCTTATTGTGGTTGATGACGGTTTGTCTGAACGTGCCGACCAAGTGGTCGGCACGTTCCATGATCCTCGAATAGTTTATATCAAAAACGAAAAAGAAATGGGTGGTAGTGTCGCAAGAAATAATGGCATTAAAGCTAGTCAAGGCAATTTTATTGCTCTTCTGGACGATGATGACGAATGGGTTCCAGAGAAACTTAAAATTCAAATGGACGCCTTTGAATCTACCCCTAGTGATGTCGGTTTTTGTTTTTGTGCTGTAATAAATTTACTAAACGAGAAAAAAATTGTCACCCAAGTACCAGAAGGGATAGCAGATTACCACAAAAGAGCTCTAAGCAATTTTAAATCCTTTCTGACGGTAACCCTCATTATTAAAAAAGAGGTCTTTGGTGTTTCTGGCATGTTTGATGAAAAATTCCCCAGTCACCAAGAAGCAGATCTTATGATTCGGATTACAAGAAACTTTAAAGGTCTTGGGATTAATAAACCCTTGGTTTTAGTTAATATGAGTCACGACGCGGATCAGGTTGGTAGGAATCAAAACAAAAAAATATTAGGCCGAAAGATGATTTTATCTAAGTATGGGGATGAGTTTCGGTTATATCCTGGCTTATGGGCTCACCACTGTTTCCAGCTGGGTATTTGGTATAGAGATGCAGGGGATTTTAGATCGGCCGCAATAGAGTTTAAAAAATCTATTTCCAATAAATTTATGTTTCGATACCTTTTTCATTATCTGGCCACTATTTTTAACGGAAAAATTTATCGTTTTTTAAACAAACTTAGATCTTAATGTCTTATGCAAGTATGGTGCAATAGTGATAGGGAAGAAAAGATAAAACAAAAATTTGGAACCCCGCAAAGGTAAATATACTCTCGCAGTTAAGTAGGTTTAATATTTCGAACAGACCTTGATAAGAGGCATTTTTTGGGGTACGCTAGGTCAGGTGTTAAAATTGATTAAAAAAGTATACAAAAAATTTATAGAACTCTGGAAAACACCAGAAAACCTAAATCAACGCGCCGTTAGAGGCAGCGCTGTTTTATATGTGAGTAGATTTTTAACAAAAGGCATTGCTTTTATTAGAACTATTATCATTGCTCGTTTGTTACTGCCGTCTGATATAGGCCTTGTGGGCTTGGGAACCCTAGCAATAGCGGTGACTAGTACATTTTTCCAAACAGGATTTCATGACGCGATTGTTCAAGACAAAGATGATGTAGAGAAACACTTAGATAGCGCCTGGACAGTCAGTCTTTTTGTTAGCTTGCTGTTGGCTGTTGTTTTATTTTTTGTTAGCGCTCCTTTGGCTGGAATATTTTTTCATAATCATGAGGTGGTTCTTGTTACGAGATTTTTGTCATTTATGTTAGTTATTCAGGCCTTCGACAATATTGGTATGATACTTTGGTTTAGAAATCTTCAATTTAATTTAAGCTTTTTCTATTATACAATTGGTTATACTGTCCAGCTAACAATCACAATCATTGCGGCATTATACCTCAAGAATTATTGGGCTCTTGTGATTGGCGCTCTGGCCGGAAAAGCTATTTTTCTAGTCCTTTCCTACGTGTTTAGTTCATACCGGCCTAAGTTTGACTTCAGTTTAGTGGGGGCCAAACACCTCTTTAAATATGGAAAATGGATTAGTCTTGCGGCTATTGTGTCATTCTTCGTAAGTCAGGGCGACTACCTAACCATTGGAAAGGTCTTAAATGCGACATCTCTCGCATATTATCAAATGGCTTTTTCTTTAGGCACTCTACCTGCTACAGAAATTGTTGGTGTTTTGAGTGGTTTATTGTTTTCTTTGTATGCCAATCTCCAAAATGATACTGAGAAATTAAAAAATGTTTTTATAAGAGTTTCTAGGCTAGTGTTCGCTATCTCGATTCCTGCGTCTGTTGGATTACTTGTTTTATCAAAAGAGATTGTGACATTTGTATACGGCGAAAAATGGTTACCCATGGTCCCAATCCTCCATGTAATAGTTATTTACGGCTTAATAAAAGCTTTCGAATTGGTTACCGAACCCTTATTCAGGGGTATTGGTAAGCCCCATATTTCTACAGGAGTTATGATAGCTCAATTTGTGGTCATGTTTTCTTTCATTATTCCCCTAACCAGAATGTATGGTCCAGTGGGTACTGCTTGGGCAGTTCTGTTTGGTTTTTTTACCGCTCAAGGTATATTCCTGGGGCAACTGAGAAAACATTTTTCGGTGGGGATTATTTCTTTGTTGCAAATAAGCTTATTGCCCATTGTGGCTAGCTTGAGTATGGCATTAATATTAATAGCCACTAGGCAAATCATTCTCGTGGATAGCAAAAGCTTGCTCGTCGCCTTTATTGGTTACGGGACACTATTATATGTAGCTTGCTTATTTATTCTAGATAAAATATTTGGTAGTAGTTTCTCAAATTCACTATTATGGATCAAAGAACGCTTATAGACCAGAATAATATAGATAAGGTTTGGGACAAGGTGTGGCAGGGACAGATCGAGGATCAACCATCTGCTGTTTTTAAGCATAGACTTTTTGTTGAAGGATATCCGATTTTTTCTAAATATATACCAAAAGCAACAACTTCTATTTTGGAGGTGGGCGGGGGTACTGGAAGGTACGGACTTTATTATGCATCTGAACATCCAGAGGTGGCTGTAACCATTACAGATATTGTTGACTCATCCCTTAAGGTTGTAAATATGCTCAAAGAATCGATGGGACTTAAAAATATTAAACTTCAGAAAGAAGATGCGCGTCAGTTGTCTTTTGAAAATAATAGTTTTGATTTGGTTATGGCTGATGTGGTTATTCAGCATATACCTGATTATGAAAAGGCTATTACCGAAATGTTTCGAGTTGTAAAACCGGGAGGGAAGGTTATTGTTTCGGCAGTAAATGTTTACAACCCACACTCAATTACCAAATTTGTGAGTCAGATTTTTGCCAGGAGAGGCTATGAGTACGGATATGAAAAATCATTTACCCATCCGGAATTGACCCAAGCCTTCAAGAGCGCAGGCTTTTCTATTGTGGCTAAAGATGGTTTTTATTTTTCGTATGGTATATATAGATTAAAATATATACATCCCATGTTCGCTTTGGCTGGTCGTGTCTTAAATCGAGCAAGCAAAATACTAGATAAGCTTATGAGCCGAGCCTGGTCGATAAACTTTGGTTTTGAAATTATGATTGTGGGTGAGAAACCAGCGGATCTTGTGTAAAATAAAACTTCATGTAATATTACAATACTTATGAAAATTCCAAATCATGATGCAGCTCCGGGCATATTAGATCGATGTCAAATTACCGGCTCAAAAAATTTATTTGAAGCAATAGACCTAGGACACCAGCCTCCTTGCGACGCCCTCTTAACAAAAGAGGCCCTAACCCAACCAGAGATGGCGTTCCCTTTACGGTTGATGATCTGCCCAGAATCTGGTTTGGGCCAGCTTGATTATGTGGTGGATGGCAAAGTAATTTATCCTAAGGAATATCCATACCGTGCTGGAATATCACAACCTCTTCGTGAGTACTTGTCTGGATTTGGGCAGGAGATGATTAATAAGTTCCAAATATCATCTGGATCTCTTTGTGTGGACATAGGGTGCAATGACGGAACTCTTTTGGCAGGCCTAAAGAAGATGGGAATGAAGACTCTTGGAGTTGAGCCAACAAATATGGCTAGATTTGCCTGGAAGGAAAATAAAATAAAAACTATACAGAATTTCTTTTCAGAATCAGTTGCTAAAGATATTGTAAAAGAATATGGCCGAGCCAAGCTCATTACGACAACTAATGTATTTGCGCACATGGCTACTCTTGGCGAGGTTATGCGGGGTATAGATCGTCTATTAGATAAAGACGGGGTTTTTGTGACCGAGAGTCAATACCTGCTTGATATCCTTGAAAGAAATCAATTCGATCAAGTCTATCACGAACACATTCGCCTTTATAGCATTAAATCTTTAGTTAAATTATTTCCGTATTATGGCATGGAGGTTTTTGATGCAGAAAGATTATCTTCTCGAGAAGGAAGCATCCGTGCATATATAGGCCGCAAAGGCGTTCATCCTGTAAGTCCGCAAGTGGGAAAACTGGTTGCCATAGAGGAATCTAAGGGACTCTTTAAAGCAGAAACCTGGGATGGTTGGAGAAATCAAATAGCAGAGAACAGAAGTCGGTTTATGGATCTTGCTCACCGAGCGCATCGACAAGGAGCACGCTTTGTTGCCGATTCTTGCCCAGGGCGAGGAGCGGTGCTGGTAAACTATTATGGCCTTGATCATCATCTAATGCCTTACATAGCTCAACTTCCAGAGTCGGAGAAAGTCGGTAAATATTTGCCAGGAACTCACATACCAGTTGTAGCAAACGACATAATCCTTAAAGAGAAACCAGATTATGTGGTGGTTCTTGCTTGGCACTATGGGGATTTTATTATGAAAAAATGGCGAAGCAAGGGTCTAAAGTCCAAATTTGTGCTTCCACTATCTAAATTTAAGGTTATTAATTATTAATGATCCCATTCTTAAATTTTAAAGATTTAAATTTTTCTCACAAAAAAGAAATAATCAGAGCTATCTCGGAAGTTATCGACTCCAGTAATTACATATTAGGAAACGGAGTTAAGCTCTTTGAACAAAAATTTTCGCACTATTGCGGAGTTAGGGAAACTATTGGGGTGGGAAATGGTCTAGATGCTTTAACTTTGATAATTCGGGGCTATAAAGAGATGGGCATCTTCAATGAAGGAGATGAGATTTTGGTTCCATCAAATACTTACATTGCTAGTATCTTGTCAATAATAGAAAATCGTTTAAAACCGGTGCTTGTGGAGCCAGACATAAAAACTTATACGATCGATCCTCTTCTTTTGGAAAGTAGGATTACTAACAAAACGAAAGCTATTCTTACTGTACACCTGTATGGTCAGATAGGATTTTCAAAAGAAATGAAACGAGCCGCTAAAAAATACGGTTTAAAGATTATAGAAGAT
Organism: Candidatus Parcubacteria bacterium; assembly: GCA_019662005.1. GTDB lineage: Bacteria > Patescibacteriota > Minisyncoccia > 2-02-FULL-40-12 > GWA2-44-9 > JAIFWG01. The sequence goes on along the minus strand of JAIFWG010000002.1, from coordinate 4,424 downwards.
TGTGCACAATCTCATGGAGCTGTATACGAAGGAAAGAAAGCCGGCAATCTTGGTGATGCTGCAGGATTTAGTTTTTATCCTTCAAAAAATTTGGGTGCTTTGGGAGATGCGGGTGCTGTAACTACAAATGATCGAAAATTAGCGAAAATTATTAGAGCAATCAGAAACTATGGTAGCTATAAAAAATATTATAATGAGTACAAGGGCGTGAATAGCCGACTCGATGAGCTTCAGGCTGCAGTCTTGTTGGTAAAACTAAAATATTTAGATCAAGAAAATAAAAAACGTAGAGCTATCGCTAAAGAATATAGAAGTAAGATTAAAAACCCACTACTCCATGTTCCAAGTGTAATAGACGAAGATACCCATGTTTGGCACCTTTTCGTGCTGAGAACTAGACAACGAGATAAATTTAAAAAATATCTTCACAGCCAAGGAGTGGAAACTTTAATTCACTACCCCATTCCTCCACACAAGCAAAAAGCCTTTAAAGAGTGGAATAATCAAAAATATCCAGTTACGGAAGAAATACATAAAACAGTTATTAGTCTTCCGTTAAATCCGTTTATGACCCTAAAGCAGATAGCTCAAGTAATTTTTGCCTGTAATAGTTATGGAAAATAATACTAAAAAAATAGCATTCATAGTTGGGGCATTTCCTACCACAACTGAGACCTGGCTTATAAACCAGGTCTCAGGCCTAATGGAGCGTGGTTTTTCTGTAGAGATTTTTTCTTTACATCGTGGGGAGACCAACAATATTTCCCAAGTATTTCATACATATAATATGGCAGATTATACATATTATCTAGATATGCCAGGCAATATTCTAAAAAGATTATATTGGGCCATTCCCAAGGCGGTTCATTTGCTTATAAAAAACCCAGCAGCTCTTGCTCGAGCATTTAATGTAAAAAAATATGGCCGACAAGCTTTATCGCTCCAACTTTTATTTTGGGCAGAACCATTGATTGATAAAAAATTTGATTTGTATCATTGCCATTTCGGAACTGTTGCTAATCGCTTTTTGGATATCAGATACGTATTGGGTTCAGAACAAAAATTTATAACTTCTTTCTACGGTCAAGATGTTAGTAAGATGTTTCAGGTAAAAGGAGACTCCTATTATGATCAATTAAAAAAAGACTGTTCAGGCTTTATTGCCATGTCAGAGTTTATGAAAAAAAGACTTGTAGCCAAAGGATTTGATGAAAATAAGGTTCATGCTATTTCTATATTCGGGATAGACGTAAACGATTATCCATTTCAGGAGAGAGTGTTTAAGACGGGCGAGATAATTCAGATGGTTTCTGTGGGGCGGCTTGTAGAAAAAAAGGGGTTTGAGGACTTACTAAGAGCCTTAGCTATAGTTAAACAGAAAACAGATAAGAATTTTTCGTGTAGCATTATTGGCGGAGGTCCACTAGAAGACCGCCTTCACAAAGTGGCTCGAGATTTAAATTTAGAAGACATGGTTTCTTTTAAGGGCTTTATGAAACTTCAAGAAGTTATAAAATATTTTAAACAAGCACATCTTTATTTGCAGCCCTCCAAGACTGCATCTGATGGTGATATGGAATAAATGACTACATCCGTACTTCAAGCTTTAGCTACGGGCCTTCCTGCCATTACTTCTGATCATGGGGCTTTTTCTGAACAGATTGTTGATGGCAAAAATGGCTTCCTGTTCCCGGAAGGAGATTACAAGGCCTTGGCAGATAAAATTATATATTACATGGATCATCCTGAACTTTGGGGTAGCTTTGGCTCATTTGGAAGAAAACTCGTTGAGGAGAACTTTAATTTCAAAGAGCTGATGGATAAACAGGTTGACCTCTATTTGGCTTTATTCGATAGATAGACTATTAAGATAAAGTGGAGTATTATATCAAAACTATGAAGTATTTGAGAAAAAAAACAATCAAAGCTTTTTTAAAGAGTTTTGATCAAGATTATTTAGGTGGAATTCTCAAGAAAACAGTTTCTCGCAGCAAGCCAACCCTGATTATGAAAGAGATGACTCAAGTTGATTTGGACTCAGCCCTCAATAATATTAAAGATCAGATACATAAACCACTCCCAACAGATAGAGAAGTTAAGAGGGTCGAAATTATTTACCTAAAATACAAAACTCCAGAGGTGGAGACTAAGTGTGCTGACTATTTAATCGAGAATACTGAATGGCCTTACAAAATTAATGTTTTTGATAATCGCGGAATGGGCAAAAACATGTCTAAGGTTTGGAACAAACTTATTACTGAATCAACTTGTGACTATGTGATAATCATGGACTCCGATTGTTTTGTGCCAAAGATTGAACCTTGCTGGTTGACTAGATGCATGGAAACCTTTGATCAGTATCCGGATTGCTTTGTTGTATCACCGATGATTACCCGAACTTCTGGCCGACAACAACAAGCTTGGAAACCAGAAAACCGTCAGCCTGAAAAAATGAATGAAATTTTTGCTGGTATGTGTACGATTTATAAAAAAGATATATTTAATAAAATCGGCTGGTTTGATGAAGACTTTTTGCTTTTTGGTTCAGATACAGAATGGGCTCATCGTCTCATGAACTCTAGGGAATGTGCTGGATACCTACGTCCCGACGTTGTCGTGGATCATATTGGTCACTATTCTACAGCGAAGGCAGCGGTAGATGAAAAGACAGAATATAATGCTCGTGTTGAAAAAGAGTATTCAAAAGAGTTGTTTACTAAAAAGACTGGTTTACCTTCATGATAAATAAATCTAAAAAAATTAAATCTCGAAAAATTTTAATTACAGGAGCCCTTGGGCACATTGGGGCTGCTTTGATTCGCAATCTTGATGATAGTTTGGCAGATGAAGTAATATTATTCGATAATTTGGAGAGTCGACGCTTTCCTTCTTTGTATAACTTGCCTAAGAAAAAGTTCAAGTATCGATTTGTGCGCGACGATATAATGACTGCAGACTTTGATAAATACTTTAGAAATACTGGCGTTACTACAGTTATCCACCTGGCAGCTATTACAGACGCTGAAGGGACTGCAAAAATCCCAGAAGTAGTAGAAAAAGTAAACTTTACTGGACTTCAGCGTGTTGCAGACTCGTGTTTAAAAAATAAAGTTAAACTTTTTTTTCCATCTACAACAAGCGTCTATGGAAGCCAGGATATAAAAGTTGATGAGACTTGTGCTGAACTTAAGCCCCAAAGTCCTTATGCTTGGGCTAAATTGAGATCAGAGGAGTATATTCAAAACCTAAAAGATAAAGGTTTAAAATTTGTTATTTGCCGTTTTGGGACGATCTTTGGACATTCTATTGGGATGCGATATGACACAGCAGTAAACAAATTTACTTGGCAGGCTGCAACAGGCCAACCTATTACTGTTTGGAAAACTGCATGGAAACAACGAAGGCCATACCTGCACTTAAGCGATTGTGTTGGAGCTATAAATTTTATATTAGAAAAAGACTTGTTTAATGGAGAATTGTATAATGTCCTCACTAAGAATTTTACAGTAGAAGATGTGGTAACAACAATAAAACAATATGTACCAAAGCTTACTGTTAATTATGTTGATTCTCCAATCATGAACCAGCTTTCTTATGATGTGGATGATACCAAGTTCAAAAAGCTCGGATTCAAACCCACCGGTAATCTCAAAAAAGGAATAGGAGAAAAAATAGCTTCTCTAAAGGGTGTTATTAATTAAAAACAACCCTATGGGGTTGTTATCTACTTGTCGATTTGGAGTTTAGGAACTTTCGAGCATTGAGAACGAACTCTTCTGCAGAAGCTGGTCCGACTTTCCAGTTTGGACGCTCTGGCGCTTCTTCCGGCAATCCAGTGATAATTCGTGCGACTTTATGGACCTCTTTCTTTGTACCAGAAACAAATGCGAGATGCTCAAACTCACCATAGGTCAATTCGCTTCCCTCCAGGTGGATCACAGGAATCTTGATGGACCACACACAAGAAGGAAGTTTTGAGCGAACAGTTGAAGAAGAATCTACGATTCGCTGTCTCATTGAATCCAATCTGTTCTTCTGGTTTTTTTGTTGCAAGGATGTTATTCCATCCAGATGATGCTGCTCCATAACCTACTCGCTAGCATATTATATATCATTGATTACTTTTGTCAAATCCTTGTAAAAATGAATAAAATTGATAGTATTACATCATGAAAATCAATCTAAAGCCAGTTATCAATTTCGGCAAAATGCCGATTGCAAATGCCTTCTTAACTCCTGATCAGTTCAAGTCAGAGTATTTCTATAATATGGTTTTAGGCTATGATCCAAAAACTCATGCTATTGGCTTAATAAACAAGGTACCACCAGAAAAAATGTTTCATGGGAATTATGCTTTCTTTTCTTCGACTTCAAAAGGAATGCAGATTCACTTCAGAGAAACAGCCGAAAAGCTTCCTCTCTCC
>JAIFWG010000038.1 GCA_019662005.1 Candidatus Parcubacteria bacterium | reverse complement strand
GACATAATATTCATAGCTCCTTTTGGCCCTATTCCAGACACGGTAGTAAGCAAATGGAAGAGATCCAAATCCTCTCGTTTATCAAAACCATATAGGTCAAAAGTCCCCTCTCGCATGTTCATTTGTGAGTGAGTGTGGAGCTTGACTGGACCCTTGCTTTTTGTTAGAATATTTAGCAACTTGGGGACTAGTGTCACCTTATATCCTATACCCCCAGCGTTCAAAATAGCGTATTTATCTCCTAAATATTCAATTGTACCCTGAAGAAACGAAATCATAGTTAAAGGGTAGCACTGAAAATTAAAAATAAAAAGCCCACATGTTCAAACTTTCGTCAAAATTTAATCCGACTGGCGACCAGCCTCAAGCAATTGAGAAATTGGTCAAAGGTTTAAAAACCGGTAAAAAACACCAGGTACTTTTGGGTGTAACAGGATCGGGTAAAACTTTTACAATGGCCAAAGTAATTGAACAGTACAAGCGGCCAACTCTAATTGTTTCTCATAATAAAACTCTTGCCGCTCAATTATATAAAGAGTTCAAGGAATTCTTCCCAAAGAATGCTGTGCATTATTTTGTAAGCTATTACGACTACTATCAACCAGAGGCCTATATCCCTCACACTGATACCTACATTGAAAAGGATTCCAAGATAAACGAGGAGATTGATCGCTTGCGCCATGCTGCCACCCAAGCGTTAGTAAGCCGCGATGATGTAATTATTGTGGCATCGGTTTCTTGTATATATAACCTGGGATCTCCAGAAGATTATAAAAACTTAGGTTTAGAAGTTTTTGAAGGTAAAAAAATTAAATCTGGGGATTTTGTTCGTTCGCTTTTACGTTTGCAATATATCCAAGATATCGAATTGAAACGAGGCGCATTTAGAAAAACTTCAAACGAGATTGAGATTGTTTCTCCAACCGGGCAAGAAGTAACCAAGATTGTTTTTAAAAATGATGTAATGGTTAAAATTTACCGGGCCACTCTTAACGATCCGGAAGAACTGGAAACAAAAGAATTAGAATATGCAAAAATTATAAATACGATTATCTTCCCAGCTAAATATTGGGTAACTAATGACAATAAGGTTGGGGTTGCTATTGAGAATATAAAAAGCGAACTTCAGCAGCACGTTAAATATTTAAAGAAGATTGGAAAAGTTGAAGAAGCTTCCCGCCTCCAAGAAAAAACTATGTCTGACTTAGAGATGATGAAGCAAACAGGTTACTGCCACGGCATTGAGAATTATTCCCGGCACTTAGATTTTAGAAAACCCGGAGAGCCGGCATATGCTTTAATAGACTTCTTTAAATCCAAAGGAGAGTTTTTAACTATTATCGACGAGTCGCACATTACCATGCCCCAGGTAAAAAGCATGTTCAACGGAGATCACTCAAGAAAGAGCACCTTGGTTGAGTATGGTTTTAGATTGCCTTCCGCTATAGATAATCGCCCGCTTAAGTTGCCGGAGTTCGAAAAGAAAATTCAAAAAGTTGTTTATGTAACCGCCACGCCAGCTAAATATGAGCTTGAGAAAGCTAAAGATAATATTGCAGAACAATTAGTCCGCCCAACAGGATTGCTCGATCCCACAATTGAGATAAACCCTAGCGCAAATCAGGTTCCTCACTTAATAGAAAATATCAGAGAACGAATCTCCCATAATGAACGGGTTATTGTAACCACTCTCACCAAACGCATGGCCGAAGACTTATCCGAGCACTTGGCCAGCCAGGGCATTAAAGTAAATTATCTGCATTCTGAAATTAAAACTTTGGACCGACTTAAAATATTAAAAGACTTAAGACTTGGTATTCATGATGTGATCATTGGCGTTAACTTATTGCGAGAAGGTTTAGACTTGCCAGAAGTATCATTAATCGCAATTCTTGATGCCGACAAAGAAGGATTCCTGCGAAATACAACTACTCTAGTTCAAACCATGGGTCGAGCAGCTCGACACGAAAAAGGCCATGTCATTATGTACGCTGACAAGATTACTAAATCCATGGACGCAGCTATTAAAGAAACCCAGCGGCGCCGGCAGACACAGGAGATCTATAATAAAAAACATGGGATTACTCCCAAGACAATTCAAAAAGATATTGGCGACTTCAGTTTGCCATCCTCTCGCAAAGCTGCTCAACACTACGGCGCGCCTGGTGCAGAAATTGTATTTTTTGGAAACGGTTCTAAACAAAAAGCGGTAAAAGAATTAGAGAAGATGATGGAGAAAGCTATACGTAAATTCGACTACGAACGAGCTATGGTAATCAAAGAACAGATCAGAAAAATGAAAGGCTCGGCGTAAACAAAAAGCGGGCCTAGAGCCCGCAGCTTAATTAAAAGCCCAAGGTTGCTACCGAACATATAAGTGTGGCAATAAGGATCAAGACCACACCCTCTTCGTCTAACATATTCCAAGAACGAAGCCTATTCATTAAAACGAAGGCGATTACCCACCACAAAACAAACACTATGATTCGACTAGGAGTCATAAACAGGACTGTTGTTATTTTAAATTAAAATCATAAATTGTCAAAAACAAAAACGGGCGGAGCCCGTTATACTGGCCAGAAGTAACCAATAATCATAAAGAATATCCCTAATCCTCTTAGCAAACTTCTTGCCCAACTCCTTTCATTATAGTTGCTAGCAAATAATAATGCCCCGATCACAATCAAGATATTAAGGAATAAACCCATACAAACTCGGCTTATTATATCCTAGTTGCAAAAAACCGCAAACTAAGGTAGAATACAGAAACAACAATGCCTATTACTAAATCAGCCAAAAAGGCCCTCCGACAAAGCAAGACGCGACGAACGCGTAATTTGTCTCGAATCAATGCCTACAAAAGCTCTGTAAAACAGCTTAAAAAGCTAGTTCTTGCAGGAAAGCTAGACGATGCAAAAAAGTTACTCCCAAAGGTTTATCAAACTTTGGACAAGGCATCCAAAGCAGGAGTAATCAAACCCAACAAGGCCGCCCGTCTGAAATCACACGCAATCCTCTCTCTCGCTAAAACAGCATAAGAAAAGTCCGCCGAAACGGCGGATTTTTTATTTATCAAGACCACAGAAGCATTCAGGGCATAATTGACCAAGACCTTCTATGTATCCGTGTCTAAAATCTATGTGCAGATCTTTGCGAACATCGGTCAGCTTTCCGCACTTGGGCATGACACAAACCTCGTATAGATCTGGGTCTTTATATGGCTTTGGTGTCGGAACAGGACTATCCAATTCTTCATCGTTGAGCCCCACACCGTGTCTTTCCAGAAATACTCCCAGCTCTATCCCGCCTGATTCTTTTCTTGTCTTTTTTCCTGCTTTGGCTTTAGGCATGGCAAAGGTTCTACGCAAACCATACTATGAGTTTTACTCCTTGGCAATATTCATTACAATTCCCAAACCGGCCAGAAGAGCAATGATGGCAGTGCCGCCATAACTAATAAATGGCAAAGGAATTCCTGTTAGAGGCGCAAGGCCAGTGATAGCTGCGATGTTAATAAAAGCTTGAGCCATGATCCACATATTTATTCCCATCACCAGCAGCATGCCAAATCGATCTGAAGCAGATTTAGCAATATGATTGAGCATCAAACAAAGAACAATAAACAATCCCATTGCTGCTAACGCACCCGCCAATCCCAACTCTTCAGCTAAAACCGCGAATATAGAATCCCCGACTACTTCGGGCAGAAAACCGAACTTCTGGGCGCTGTGCCCAAAACCAACACCAAAGAGTCCGCCCGATCCTATACCGATCACGGCCTGATTAACTTGATAAGAAATCCCGCGCGGATCACCAGAAGGATTAATATAGGCTTTTAAACGATTGAAACGATATGGTTCAATAACAATAAGCAGGGTTAAACCAATCAACCCGATACCCATGATTCCCAACAACTGCTTGATAGTTACGCCAGCTATAAAGTACATCCCAAGAGCAATAAAGCTCACCACAATTAAAGTTCCAATATCTGGCTGAAGAGCTAGCAGCAAAGCCGCAAAGCCTAACACAATAAAAAATGGTGCGGCACTATAAGCCCAGTGCTGGCCTCGTTCGTTTCGCCCACCAAACCAAGCCGCTAAGTAAATTACCAGGGCCAGCTTTAAAATTTCTGCTGGCTGAAATATAAACCCATAGATATTAAGCCACCGAGTAGCGCCTTTTACCCCATACCCAAATTGGGGCACGAAAACCAAAGTCATAAGCATCAATGCCCCAAACAATATAAGAAGAGATAATTTTCTCCAAAGGTGATAATCAATTTTAGATAATATAAAAGCTAGAACCAGACCAGGAAGCAGCCCGTACATTAATTGGTGGTAAAAATAATAGTAAGAGGATCCAAATTTCTTTTGAGCATCGACAATACCTGCAGATGACAAGACTGCCAAACCAAATAGAGCTAAAATTAATATAGTCCAAAATAACCGCTTTCTCATATAACTTGCTGGCCGCTTCCGCCTAACTAACGGCGGATACGCTCTTGATCATCTTCTTCGTTAAAAGCTTTCGCTTGTTCGTCACCATATGCCTATATGGCTCCTCACAATGCTCGCTTTTGCCTTGAAGCTGATCAAGCCAGCGGCGTTATTAAACCAAAACTTAAGTGTTATAAATATAACGCCTTTTATGAGATTAACCTAGAGTAACGGAGGGATTTTACTATCTATCAAAAATAGAATCAGGCCGATAATTGCACCGATAGCATTGATCATCCAAAAACGCATGGTGATTTGAGTTTCAGGCCATCCTATTGCTTCAAAGGTGTGGTGAATAGGGGTAGAAGGAAAAATCTTTTTCTTACGGATCTTTTTAGAAAGGGTCTGCAAAATAACTGATAATGATTCAACTAAAGGAATTATCGCAATCAAAGGCAACAGTAGTTCTGTACCGGTTAACAAAGCCACAACGCCCAGGGTAAAACCCATTGCCATAACCCCAGTGTCTCCCATAAAGAATTTGGCGGGGTAAATATTGAACCACAAAAAGCCTATCAGGGCGCCCATAATAGCAGTCATGAAAATAGCCAAGTCCATACTCCCCTGGTCAAAAGCAATTGCGGTAAGAGCTGCAAACATGATTAAAAATAGTCCGCCTGATAAACCATCAAGACCGTCAGATTCATTCATTGAAAATGCGGTCGCCACAATAATAAATATAAAATAAGGAATATATAGCCAACCCACTGTGAACTGTCCCAAAAATGGAACGGTTATAAAATCTCTGCCTAGTTTGAAATAGAACCACCAAGCGCCAATAATTGCTACAAAAGTAAATAAGACGAGTCGCTTACCAAGCTTAAATCCGCCGCGCTTAAAAATACCAAGGATATCATCTACCATTCCCACGAGACCGGCCAGGACCAAAAAACCCAGAGGCAAGAATGTCTGACTTCGTGATAAAAAGTTTACCCGAGACCAAAAGCCATCAATCGTTACTGAAAGAACCCAAAAGACTAAAGTAATAAGCGAAACCGTTAACCAAATAGGCAAACCGCCCATAGTTGGTGTACCTTCTTTTTTGCGATGAAGCGCATTAAATATTGGGGCATTCTCTCGTTCGACTTGTTT
>JAIFWG010000037.1 GCA_019662005.1 Candidatus Parcubacteria bacterium | reverse complement strand
GGAAGGGACAAAACTGGAGAAATTTTAGAACCGAAGCTCAATATCGAGGAGAGGATGTATTCAGAGCCATGCTTTCGACCACAAACCTTTGCGATTATTTCAACAGCGATCTTCAAAAAGCTTTTGGTGTGACTCAAAAACTTTCAATACTATCTCTAAACAATCGAACCGATGACCTTCAATCATATGGGGCCAGAGCAGGCTGCACGTTACCAAAAGATTTCAAAGCTGATAAATACCAAGAAGATTTTGCTAACAATGGAGGTTGGGATGCCTGGAATCGATTACTAGAAACCCAAAACAATCCCTATGGCTCTAGCCTAAGTGCTCTTGATGAGTTAAATCGACAACGTTCTCTTGAAGAACAGTCAGCTTTGAGCGATGCCGAAGCAGGAGGAGGATTCATGTCCCGAACGAAGCCGTGCGTTGCGCGAGGTGGTGGCGTTCGTTGTATTGTTCAAGGGCTTAATATTACACCTGGAGACACGCTCGCCAATGCGGTCAAAGCAACTTTCAACGAAGATCTTGGTTCTCTTGCTACTCAAAAAGATTTAGCAGACAGTTTATCTTTTATAATTGAACGATTATCAAATCGTCTACTTGATTTAGGCAAATCCGAAAAAGATCCGACCTACGATAAGGATTACACCTTTTCTCCAGCACCAGTTCCAACAGAAGAAGAGGGACCAGGTTGTGGCGTAACAGGATTGCCAATGCTTTATACAAGCGCTGTTTCAACGGCGGTGTACCAGTTTATCAATGACCCCGCTAACGAAGCAATAGCTAATGGCTCGGCTGGAGTTCAGTCAAATATTGATGCATTTCTTGCAGGAGTAATAAGTAATTTTAAAGCGGCAGTTCCAAATGCAAGAGCTGGTCGTGTAAAAACCTGCACCGGCAATGTCGGTACTGACGCAATAATGGTAGGGAAAAATACCGATGCTCAAGGAGAAATTTATGACTTAATCAGTGGAGCTGGACGAGATAGTGGCGCACCAATTAAAGCATCTACCCAAGTAAACGGCGACGAACACGCCGATTGGTCACGATTAATCGAAAGTAGCGGCGGTCCAGGAGCGCCTGGCACCCCTCCTGGACCTGGACCTGGGCCTGGGCCAGAACCATCACCTGAAACACCACCCGTAATTTAAATTTAACCTATGTCACTTTGGAGTCTTGCAACTGGTAGCTTTTCAGAACTAATAGCTCAGCTCATTTATACATTCTTCCAATGGACTGGTTGGGCTTTATCTTGGCTAGTTCAACTTCTTAATATAGCTGTTTATGCCAGAGTTGGTACAACAATACCAGTCGTTACCGCCACCTGGACTATCTTACGAGATTTTTCCAACATGTTGTTTATTGTTCTTCTTGTATTGATGGCTTTTGGAACAATATTCAATATGAATAATTATGCTTTTAGTAAGCTGATCACTAGATTTCTCATTACAGCAGTCCTAATTAATTTCAGCCTAGCTATTGGCGGGTTAGTAATCGATGCCTCACAAGTATTAAGCAATGTATTTTTAATTTCTATTGGAGACTTAGGGTTAAAGCTTGGGCAATATCTTAACCCATCCCAACTATTATTTGCGATAACGGGACAACAAAATGGCGTAGCAACCGGAGCGACTCTTCTTCAAGTAACTGATATTCTGACCACTGGGATAATATCTCTTATAATGGCAACGATCCTGCTGCTTTCTTTTACTTTTAGTGTTGCTGTTGCGCTTATATTTGCTCTAATTAGAATCCCTGTCCTATGGGCATTGTTAATAGTGTCACCAGTGGCTTGGATGGCAAATATTTTACCAGGAACTAAAAAATATTTTAGTCAGTGGTGGGCATACTTTTTTGGCTGGAATCTTTTTCTGCCTATCTATTTATTCTTCATGTATTTAGGTTTGTATTTCTTAAGCAAGCAAAGCGAGATTATTACTGCCGTGGCTGGTACAAATAGTACAAACGTCATTATACCTGGCAGCAGTTCCCTCACCTTTAACATGTTCTTCTTTTATATTTTTGCCACCTTTGTTCTTCTTGGAGGCACAACGGCCGCAATTAAAACAGCAATGGCCGCAGGCGGTAGAGGATTTGAGGGAGCGGTAGGCTTTGCAAGGGATAGAGTTAAGAGGCTACCACCGTTCGCTCAACTTGGAGCTGCTCAATATGCAGCCCAGCAAAAGCTCAAAGAAGTTCAAAAAGAAGGACTTCCTGGACGTTTTGGAGGACTATATGGTGGCGAGGCTGCAGACGAGCGTCGCAAACAACGATATGCCGCAGTGTTTGGGGTTAAAGGGTTTGAGGGTAAGGCCCAAAAAGAATTTACGTCTAATGCCAAGAAAAGATTTGATACCTTCGAGGAACAATATGACACTGGTAAACTTAATATGGGAGATCTTCAAGCAAAAGCAAGAGCAGCTAATGCAGCTGACCCCGAAGGTTTCGCTTACATAAAGCTGGCTCTTAAAAAAGGTGCCTTAAAACCAGATGAGTTTAAAGCGGCGCTTATCAAGGCACAAAAGAATCCTTTTGCTGTTCAAGACTTGGTTAAAACAGCCAAAGATGCCAAGTTTGCAGGTATTGCCCCTGAATTAAAAAACATAGCCCTTGATAAAAGTCTTGAGTCACCTAGTCTCAAGGGAGCTAGACGAGAGATGTTGGATTATATCAAATCAGATGCAAAATCAGCTGGGTCGTTCAGAGATGTAAACGAAATTTCAGAAGCAGTCGACACTTTAGGAGGAAAAGAGGCGCCAGAGGCTTTAAACTTCTTAAAAGATATGGAGAAATCTCGTCCTGATCTAATTTATTCCTACCGAAGAGATAACCAACTTCTCAAAGAACCTCCTGAAGATGCAACTGGAAAGAAATCTACAATGCCTACAGAATTTGGAGCCATGAGAGCTGCATTGAACACAGAACCTAAGAACATAGCCTCAATACCTCAAGCTGTTTGGGGAGATATTAATTCTCCTAATTCGTTCCAAGCTGCACTGAAGGACAAACTATACGATAATAATGTCTCCCAAAAGAATAGAAATAATATCAGAAATAGATTAGAACAAATTCTAACAGAGCAAGGAGATGATGACAAAATAGCTGTTTTGAACAAAATAGCCCCTAGGACGGACTTCGGAGATAGACAAAGCCCCAGAGGACAACAAGTAGCTTCGAATCAAAGATCAACTTCTTCTGCACCTTCCAGTCCACCAAACCCTGCAGGTCCTTCAGGTCCAGCAGCACCAACACCAAGACCACCAGGGGGGCCAAGCGCGGCTGGGACAAATACCGCTGGCACAATTAGCTACCGCTCGATAGATGTTAATGAAAATAATATAATAGACTTAAGGAATAAAAACCAGTAATGAAATTTCAATTACCACAATTCATCGAAACAGAGGTCAATATCATTGGACCTTTTACTTTGAAGCAGTTCTTGTGGGTCGCCACTGGGGCAGCATTGCTATTTTTGGACTTCTTAACTTTTAGTGGTTACTTTGCAATAATTATTGCTATCCCTGTTGTTGCCGTTTCTGCGGCTATGGCATTTATAAAAATCAACGATGTGCCATTATTAAATTATGCAGCATACGCTCTTTCGTTTGTGTTAGGTCAAAAAAGATATATTTTTAAGAAAGATGGCGGTAGTGTAATCACTAATAAAAAATAATGGCTGGTACAAATTCCACAAAACAATTAGTTGAGGTGGCAGATATACAAGGAAATGTAGTACTTCTTAAAAACGGCTCGCTTCGAGCCGTGATTGAAGTTTCTGCAATCAATTTTGAACTTCGTTCAGAAGAAGAACAAATGGCAATATTGCAAAATTTTCAAAGATTTATAAACTCTGTTGATTTTCCGCTACAAATTATAGTTCACTCGCGCCAGTTAAACATGGATGAGTACTTAAAACTCGTGGATGAGACAACTAACACCCTTAAAAACGAACTCTTAAAAATCCAAGCGATTGAATATTCTAAATTCATCAAAGAGCTTCTAGAGCTGTCCAATATTATGTCTAAGAAGTTCTATATCGTAGTTCCATTTTATGTCTATGAAACACCGTCAACCACTGGCTTTGTGCAAAGCCTGAAGGGAATGCTAAGTCCATCATCACTGATCAAGAAAATTACTCCTGAACAACTGGAAACATACCAAAGCCAGCTTATTCAAAGAACTGATCTTGTTGCTGATGGCCTAATTACCTTGGGACTAAAAATAAAATTGCTTGAACGAGAAGAACTGATTAATTTGTTCTATGGATTATACAACCCAGATTCAACCAAAGCTTTACCAACCGAAGTAACATCACAATAATGCCCGACGAAAAAATTACAACAGGACAAACCGAGGCATCACAAACTGCTCAAACCATAGAAGAACTGCTGGCGCCAGCAGCTCTTTCAGTTTCTCCAAATTACCTTCAAGTTGGAAGCAAGTATGCCCGCACTATATTCCTGGCAACATATCCTCGTTATCTGAACACCAATTGGTTCTCGCCGATTATTAATCTTGATCGACAATTTGATGTTTCTATTTTTGTTGAACCCAAAAATACAGCGACTATCCTCAAACAACTTCGCGATCAATTAGCTCGCTTACAAGCTCAGGCGATAGAGCAGGCATCACAAGGCAAAGTCCGAGATCCAATCTTAGATACTGCGATGCAGGATATTGAAACCTTGCGAGATAAACTCCAACAAGGAACTGATAAGTTCTTTGAACTTGGATTATATGTAACCTTTTACGAAGATAGCTTAAAAGCGCTTGATGAGACTGAAAATAAATTAAAAGGACTTCTTGAGTACCAGCTTATTTTTGCAAAATCGGCAATATTTAGAATGATGGAAGGTTTTAATTCAACCTTACCGCTAAATAATGATCTTCTAGCTGTTCACACATCATTAAATACGGAGCCTTTGGCTTCATTATTCCCTTTTGTGTCTTTCGACCTCACGTCTAACTCTGGAATTCTATATGGCATCAACACTCACAACAATTCTTTGGTCTTATTTGACCGGTTTAATCTTGAGAATGCCAATGCTGTAGTATTTGGTAAGTCTGGCGGAGGCAAAAGCTACACGGTAAAACTAGAAATCCTGAGAAGTCTACTATTTGGAACTCAAATAATATGTATTGACCCAGAGGACGAATACAAATATCTTTCCGACACCGTAGGTGGGTCAACTATTAAAATTTCTATTAATTCCGAACAGCATATTAATCCTTTTGATCTTCCGGTTCCAAAAGAAGGGGAATCTGGCGCTGATGTTTTTAAATCTCACATTCTTGATCTAACTGGACTCTTAAAACTTATTTTCGGCCAGTTAACACCCGAAGAAGGAGCTATCTTAGACGAAGCGCTTGTTCAAACATACGCCATTAAAGACATCACTCCTGACTCTGACTACAGGAATGCGCAGCCACCAGTACTATCTGACCTCCAGAATATCTTAGAAGGTTTAACTGGAGCCGAATCAATGGCTATCCGTCTTAAAAAGTACACCGAAGGCACCTTTGCTGGATTTTTAAATCGACCGACTAATGTA
The DNA here is from genome assembly GCA_019662005.1 of Candidatus Parcubacteria bacterium. Classification (GTDB taxonomy): domain Bacteria; phylum Patescibacteriota; class Minisyncoccia; order 2-02-FULL-40-12; family GWA2-44-9; genus JAIFWG01. Next base: position 163 of record JAIFWG010000037.1, on the reverse strand, counting down.
CCCCTTGATAACCAACTGATTGTTTTCAGTATTCGAGAAATGGAAGAAGAGCTTCGACCAATTGCTATGTACCTGATCTTGGATTACATATGGGTTACTATTCGACGAAACCTCAAAAAACGTATCTTGCTTGTAGATGAAGCTTGGTGGCTCATGAAATATG